>DATNKA010000835.1:0-15115 GCA_035603655.1 Candidatus Acidiferrales bacterium
CGGATAAATGGACACGAACATTAAGGCCCTACGTCAGAACGGAATATCCTCATCCGTGATCGGCCCTGACGCTGCGCCCCCTTGTTCTGGTTCTGGCGTGCGCTGGTCGAAGTTATTGCCGCCGCCGGCTGACGCGCCGCGCGAGCTTTCATTGAAATCTCCTCCTCCGCCGCCTTCGCCGCGTCCCCCGAGCAGGATCAAATCATTGCCCACCACTTCAGTCATGTACTTCTTCTGACCGCTGGTTTTATCGTCCCAGGAGCGGGTTTGCAGGCGGCCTTCGATGTACACTTTGCCGCCTTTCTTCAGATATTCTCCGGCGATTTCGGCGAGGCGCTGCCAGAGCACGACATTATGCCACTCGGTGCGGTCCTGCCATTCGCCGGCTTTGTCCTTGAATCGTTCGTTGGTAGCGATGGTCAGCTTGGCCACGGGCGTACCCTGCGGCGTGTACTTTATTTCGGGATCCTTCCCCAGATTGCCGATCAGTTGAACTCGATTGAGACTTTTTCCTGCCATCGTGTGCTCCTTTGCAGGGGTTCACTATAGCAGAATTAGCCGAGTGGAAATGGTGCAGACGGGCACAAACATAAAGCTCGTAGTATCATTTTGGCCGGTCTCGGAGGGGCGAGAGCCTCGACCTCAGCCGACTGCGCGATGCGCCGACAACTTCGCAATGCCAACCTCGGATAACAAGATCCGATCGCGGCAGATCAGAAAGGAGATCACCCATGGCCGGTTTTCGTGACCCAGGGCCCACATGCGTGACCACAGCCCCCGCGAGTGACGCGGGGACACAATGCCGCGGGCGCACGCCCGTCCCTGGAACTCTGAGATGTGACACCAAGGGCACGGACTTACACAAGGGCACGGACTTACACAAGGGCACGGACTTACCAGTGAGCAAGACGACCAGCTCGGCGGCTCAGCCAGTAAGTTCTGGGGGCGGCGGAGGAGGCGGAGGATTTTTCACTGCTGTGAACATGGTGAACAAAATGTTGTTGGCCCGCACTCCGGCGCCCAAGCTTGAAGAGAAGTTGAAGGAGTTCCTCAACTCCGACAAGGTGAGCAGCATCGACTTTGTGCTTCCTAACAAGGAAGATAAAACGTTCCCGCACGACATTTATATCGACGATGAATTTTACGTTCGCATCGCCGGGAGGTTAGGGTCGTATGTGACGATATTCGTGGCGGCCGACAGCGAGATCAGCGCCGACGCGGCGGCGGAGACCAAAGTCGGCGGTAGCATTTATCGGCGTCAAATCAATGTTCGCAGCGGGGTTCTGGATAAGATTGAGACTCAGGAGACGCTTGTGCATGAGATGACCCATGCAGGCTTGGTTTACGACCTCCCGAAGCTGTGCCATGAGCCGGTACCGGAATCGGCAGAGGATCTGTATTGGGCACTGGGAGAAGTCATTTGTTACGTCGCCGGGGCATCATTCCTGCTGACCAATGGCGCCTCCTATGGCCCGGGCGATCCCGTGTGCACCAAGGCGTACGAGATGGCGAAGAAAGCCCAGAGCGAGAAGGATCACGTCCTCCATCCAAAGGACATACGGGAATTGGTCACGATGCTCAGAAAAGATCCCGTGTACCAGAAGAATCTCGGTGTGCGCAACCAGTACTGGGATACCTCGCCGAAGGCAGCGGAGAAGAGCAAACACCACTAAAAGGTCGGGAAATGCCGCAAACGGCATCATTCGCGTTATAATCTCGCCATGCCTGCCGCACCCGGAGCGACCAGAGCCGTCGGGATGGTTCCCGACGAGCTCAAGTGGGAACCGAAGTCCAAGGGCCTGACTACGCCGCGCAAGAAGAAGCCCAAGGAACTCGCGGTCATTACCGAATGCTGCACCGGCTGTGCCGGATCACCGGCCTGCGTGGAATATTGCCCGGTGGAAGACTGCATGTTCTGGGTACCAGACGAAGACGCCACGCCGTTCGGCCGCATCGCGATTGATCCTATCCTCTGCATCGGCTGCAAGAAATGCCTCAGCAAAGGACCCGACGGCTGCTTCCTTGACGGTTGTCCGTGGGATGCCATCGCCATGGTGGAAACCACGGAAGTGGAAAAGGAAGTCGGGGCTATGGCGATTTAGCGGTCGTTTTCAGTTCCAGCAGATCCCACTGATTGCCGTAGAGATCTTCGAACACAGCGACCGTCCCGTACGTTTCCTGGCGTGGCGTTTCTCTAAACTTTACTCCCCGCCCCTTCATGGTGCGGTAGTCGCGCCAGAAATCATCCGTGTGCAGAAACAGAAATACGCGGCCGCCTGTCTGGTTTCCGATACGGCCCTCCTCCTCCGGCGTTGACGCGCGCGCCAACAGCAGGTCGGTGCCGCGGGAGCCGGGTGGACGGACGAGCACCCAACGCTTGTCTTGACCGTTCCGGTCTTTGGCCACGCTATCCTCGACCACAATAAAGCCAAGCGATTGCGTGAAGAACGACAGCGCCTCATCATAGTCCCTGACGACCAGCGCCACGTATCCGAGTGTCTGCGCCATGCTTGTGAAGCCATTGCGAAATTCAAAATCTGAGTCCGACAGCGGGAGTGCGGAAATGCTATTTCACCCTTTCCCGTATTGCCCGTTCCGCTTCCACCGCCTGCTGCCGCACGTCATTCGAAATATCCGGCAGATCGCGTTCGTAGGGGAGAATCGCCGGAAGGTCGTCAGTTTGTCCGATGAGATACAGGGCGCGCAGCGCTTCCCACACTTGTTCGGTTGATGGATCAATCACCGCGATCTGCACTCCAGCCACTATGTTTGCGCCGGTTCCTGCCACCGAGCGGATACGCCCGGGAATAGGAGAACGGATTTCCACGGTGTGCTCATGGCCGTATTGCAGCTTCGCTATCAATCCGCCCTGATGGATCGCGGTGCCGGGGCGGTCTGCATCGACAATTCGCCCCGATTCTGGAGCAGTGATTTCCGCAGGTTGCAGCAGGGTCACAATCTGCGGACGGCCACTGGCATCTCCGAAGCGCACCAGCGAGAGTGCCGCATTGCCACGAACCATGGGCGATGGATCGTTGAGCATCTTCAACAGGGCATCGTGAAAACCTGCGCCGGTTGTGTCTTGCCCCATGACCCAGGCGTCTGTGTTGCGCACCTCCTCGACGGAATTAGCGGCCAGATACACTAAGTCGGGATACCACTGCTTGGCGGTTGCATCGCGCCGCGTGATGCGCTCTCCAACCTGCACCAGCGCCTGCTGAATGTGACGCGGCTTCTTGGCATCGTGCAGATATTCGTTCAACTGCTGGTCGGAAAGCTTCCGCCCAAACCATGTATTCCACCAGAACAAAAAGGGCATCAGACAGATCAGCCATGCCGTCAGGAAAAAGAGAAACTTCTGGGTGCGGGATGTGCCGCGCTTCGCGGGAGAGGAAAGGGGAGCTTCGGTTTCCATTATCTACCTCCCGCCGCATGTGAAACTGGCGCCGTTGCTGTCTTCTGCGGCCGCAGACGTCCAGCACCGATAGTGTTAACGGCCACGATTATTCCTCCACGTCCGCATCCACCACGCGATCCTGCTCCAGGTAATGCGAAATTGCGTACTGCGCCAGAAGCGGCGTCTGGAGCCGAATTTCGGCGCCGATCCATTCCCCCTTGGCATGAGGCGCGTCCGAAGCGTGGTTACAGCGCCCGCCGCTGCCAAACTGCGGACCGAAGTCCGCACTTTGGATCTGATCAAACTGCTTGATCTGGCGCCAGGCTTCGTCGCCGACGGTTCCGGCGACATCGATTTTCAATCGCACGATCGCCATAAATCGAAATAGATTCGCCTCGGGGTTCTCGCTTTCTCTGTGGCCACCTTCCTAGCTGTGCGGGAACCATTGATACAGCATGCAGTATACGAGCACTCCGGTGACGCTGACATACATCCACAGTGGCCATGTCCAGCGCGCGATCGCACGATGGCGATCATAGCGCCCTCTCAACCCGCGACTCAGGGTGATGATCACCATCGGCACAATCACGATGGCGAGCGTGACGTGTGGAATCAGAACCACCAGGTAAATCACGTGCCATATGCCTTGCCGCAAGAAGCGAATGTCGCCAACATGCCAATGAAAATACACGTAGCATGCCAAAAACAGCGCCGACGCTACGACGGCGGCGATCATGCAGGCGCGGTGCGCGGCAATTTTTCCGCGCATAATCAAGCTGCGGCCCACGAGCAGCAGCAGCGCGCTGGTTCCGTTCAAAGTTGCGATAAGGGCAGGAAAGTAGGCATACTGTTCCGCGATCATGCGGCCGGTCTCGTCGTGCGGCGGTTCGCCATCAAGAACGCAAGGGCAAACATCACCAGCGAAAACAGAAGTAGTGTCGCCATGGCCGATGGCAGGGGGAAGGTCGCACTCATGCCGGGATAAAGCAGAGCCCTCAGCGCCTCGACGCCGTAGGTAAGCGGATTGATATACATGAGGGCCCGAATCCACGTCGACGCGCCTGCCATAGGAAACAAAGCGCCCGATAACAGCCACAGTGGTATGAGAAAAAGGTTGATGATGCCGTGAAACGCCTGGGTCGAGTCCATCGGCCACGCGATGGCAAAACCTAGCGCGGTGAGCGCGAATGAAACCAGAAAGACCACGATGCCCACCATCAAAACCTGCAGCAGACTGAGATGTACACCAGCGAACGGCGCGAACACCAGAAAGATCATCCCTTGAATCGCGGAAAGCGTAGTTCCGCCCAGAACCTTGCCCAGCACGATTGCGGAGCGTGGGACCGGGGCCACCAGCACCGAGAGCAAGAAGCCCTCCTTGCGGTCCTCGATGACCGACATCATGGTGAAGATCGAGGTGAACAGAACGATCATGATCAGCGCGCCAGGATAGAAGTAATCCATGTAGTGTTGCTGGCCCGGGCCTCCGCCGGAGCGGAAGGAAGTACCGAATCCCGAACCGATTACGATCCAGAAAACTAAAGGCGACGCAAGTACGCCGACCACGCGTGATTTCTGACGGTAGAAGCGCACGATCTCCCGCCACCACAAAGTAAAGGCGGGTAATAAGACGCCCGCGGAAGCGGGAGCCAGCGGTCTCGAGAGCACGGTGGTTTGAGTCGCCACGAAGTTAACTCGCTTTCGCTGCGGGAGGTTTCGGCGCCGTCGCCACGGCCTTTTTCTTGCCGAGCATTCCCAGGTCGCGCATTTCCCAGTACGCGTTCAACATAAAAACTGCGGAAAGTGTGAGCAGGATCAGGCTCATGAACAGGCCATCGACGGTAGTGATCATGCCGTTGACCAGCGTCCACGCGACTCCCAGCAGCGGGAGAATGCCCAGCACAAGAGAAAGAGCAAGCATCATAGAAAGCACATTACCTCCTCTGATCTTTTGAGGCAGACTGCGCCTTTTCTTCGTCGTTTTTCTCGGTCCAGAATTTGTGTCCAGTGCGCCGAATGAATACGTCTTCGAGGGCCGGCTTACTTATGGAAAGCGCCTCGATCTCTCCGGGAAACGCCTCGACCGCTTCCGTGACGAAGCGATGTGCGCCCGTGTGTTCGATGCGTACCTGATTTTCCAGAACAGTAGTCACCACTTGAAACCGGCTCCGAATGTGCTCGGCCAGCAGAACCGCATCTCGAGCAGCTTCGAACGACACTACGTCGCCGCCGATTTCACTCTTTAATTCTGCAGGTGTTCCTAAGGCCACCAGGTTTCCTTCATTCATGATGGCCAGCCGGTCGCAGCGCTCGGCTTCTTCCATCAAATGCGTCGTCACCAGAACGGAAACATGTTCTTCGTCGCGCAACATCTGGAGGTACTGCCAGAGATCGCGGCGCGCCCCAGGATCCAGGCCGGTGGTCGGCTCATCCAGCAACAGCACGCCGGGATGATGAAGCAGTCCCTTCGCCAACTCGATGCGCCGCTGCATTCCCCCGGAAAAAGTCTCAACCAGTTCCCGGGCGCGGTCAGCCAGGCCAACCCGCGAAAGGATTTCCTGAATCCGCCGCTTTAGCGCCGATCCGCGAAGGCCATAAAGGTGTCCTTGATGCCAAAGATTTTCATATGCGGTGAGTTTAAGATCGACGCTCTGCGCCTGAAAGACTACGCCAATTTGCCGCCGCAGCCGTCCCGGTTCCTGCACCGCGTCGCAGCCCATGATGGTCGCGCGCCCGGCGCTGGGGATCATCAACGTGGAAAGAATTCGAAAGAGCGTCGTCTTTCCGCTGCCATTTGGACCGAGCAGGCCGAACAACTCCGCTCGCCCCACGTCGAAGGAAACCCCGTTCAGTGCGGTGCGGTTCTCGTAGCGATGCACCAGGTTTTGCACGGAAATCACAGCAACGGCGGAAGGCGAGACTACTTCCGACGCGGTATCGGCGAATGCGGAAACTTTGGATGCCAAGAGTGTCCTGGGACGAACCTACGACTAGTTTACGACGATACGCTGCAGAAAATGTGGAAATGAACAAAAGCGGCAACCACTGCTCATCCATCCTCCCTCACGCCACCGAAGCATCTGCTCGGGCCTGAGGTACGCGCTCTTCGAAGCTGACCGGAACGCGCCGCCAAACTTGAATGGCCAAAACTACTGTAGTGGCGAGCAGCAGCGCTCCCACAGCCACATGCGCAACGGTCGATGCAACCATGGGCAGCTCCGGCTGTACCGTGTTTCTGCCCCAGGCCACGCGCGTCAAAAACGCAGTGAAGCCCAGGCAGAGCTGGGTGATGAGGAGCGAAATCATGATGATCGCCGGACGCCGTACCGCTTCAATGTGCGAATAGGCCGAGATCGCCCGGATCGCGGTCCACGCCAGCACGAACGACACGATCGCAGCATTTAGCACGTGCGGCCACCAACTCATGCCATGATGGCGAAACATTCCGCCCAGCACGAGCTGCACGTAGAGTACGAAGATAGACAGCAGCGTGAGGGTAATCAGGCTGGGACGCCGCGAGTCGAACTCGACCTGCGGCTGTTCTTCTATCCACCTGCGTCCGGTAAAAAGCGCGATGGCAACGGCAATGCAGAAAAAGGTTTGCGCCACAGTAGCATGAGCCGTTGAAACCGCCGGCGGCTGGAACAACAAAACCGTAAGCCCGCCTAGAATCGCCTGCGCGATAACTGTGCAGAACGCACCCGCAGCGAGCCAGCGCATCCAGCGGCGCTGCTCCACCAGCCATGTCGACAAGGCGATGGCGAGGGTCAGAGTTACCAGCGTGCCCGCCAGCATGCGGTGACTCCACTCGTAGCGTACGCCGCCCACGAAGTGCGGAACCTTTACCAGATATCCGAACGACGTGGGCCAGTCCGGAACTGAAAGTCCGGCGTCGTTGCTGGTGACCAGCGCGCCCGCCGTGATTACCACGAACGCCGCACACGCGGTGAATACTGCAAAGGCGTGATGGGCGCCGTTGTATTTTGCCGCAATGGCTTTCAGAGCATACCCCTTGCATCAGCCGGGATAAGAAGATCCCCGGACCTTAAAGCGAGCCGCGCCAATCGGCCCGGCCCGCTATTCTAGACATCCAATTTTATCAGACGAGATGGAATGACAACCACAAGCCTCGACGCTTCCGCTGCCGGATTACTCGCCGCCCGCCTTAAAGCTTTGATCAACCGTCTTCGTTTCTTTCGCGGCGACTGTTACTTTCTGGTCCTGTTCGCCTAACTTCTCATGCACGAAGGCGATCGTGTAATCCCCCGGCGGCAGGCCCTTGATTTCATATTTCCCGCTCTTGTCCGTGACCGCATAGAACGGACTCTTCACCACGTTGATGTACATCTTCATCCAGGGATGCTGGTTGCACTTCACCGGCAGCATGATTTCCTCGCGGGCAAAATTCTTTTCGATCGCGGGTGACGATGGCGGCTGCGATTCGTTCCACTCGCGGTTGTCTTTCGGCGTGGGATGAATGTTGTGCGTGGTCTGATCATCATTCTTGATATCAACCGTCTGCCCAGCCATTACGCCCAGCACATGCGGATGATATTTGCAGCCGCTTTGATCGAGGACGACCGCGTCCTTAGGTACGTCGAAAGTGCGGGTGCCCAGACCGTCCTTCACATACACAAATACGTTGGCTAGATCGCCGCCAGCGACAACTACGTTTTCGGCTTCGTTCGAACCTTTACAGGCCGGATCCTGACTCATGTCGATCTTGGACGCCTTCGGCGCCGTGCCATCAAACTTCACCGTACCGTTTACTGTCGCTACAGTTGCGGGATCAATCGGCGTCGCGGCCGGTTCGGTGGCCGCTGGCTGGGACATACTGTTGCTCGATTGCTCGGTATTCTCCTTCTTGTTGCATGCCGCAGTTGCCAGCAAGCCGCACAAAGCCAGCGTGCCAACCAGTATCCTCCAACCTGTTTTTTTATTCATGATGTCACCCTTTCTTATGGGAATCGAAAATAACGCTCGATATTTGCTGCTGCCGGTACCGTCCTGACGGAACCGGCAATTCTACCGCGAACCGCCACTCACCGTCCGACGCTCCTCAACGGCTGCCTGTCTGCGGTTGCCTTTCGGTTGCACCGCCGCCTTCGTCCGGGGCATGGACGACGCTACTCTCCGCTGTTCTTCCGGCGTCAACTGGAAGATATAGTCAGTCAGCAGCTTCCGATGATCTCCCGCGTAGCCTTCGAACGATGGCGGCGTTGGCCCGGCGAATACCCACTGATTATTCTGCTGCTTGAACAGTCCCGATGGCATGGAGGTTCCGGGACTGACAGCTTGCGGGTCAGTGATCCAGCGCTCCACCCAGTCCGGTTTCAAACGCTCTTTGGCCAGAAGGAAGTTAGGCGCCGTAGCGATCTTGTCGTGCGTAGGGTCACCGGTGGCGTGACACTTCAGGCACGGAGCCGCGGTGCTCGAGAACAGGCTGCGAGCCATGTCGCTCTCCTTGGTCGTGAGAACGGGCACCTGTTCTGGAATGTAGGGCAACGGCTGCTGCGATAGCGCCTGGAAGAAGCGCACGAGCTTTCGCAGTTCGTTATCCGAGAATGAGAAGGTCGGCATTCGGACTTTCAGGTAAGGACGGACGCCGTTGCGGTTTGTGTCGGCTGTGCTCAACGCCGGATTCGACAAAAACTTGCGCAACCATTCCGGATCGACACGCGCACCTTCAGTTAAGAGCTTGGGAGGCAATTGCTCCTGATTGTCCTGATACTGCTGCAATCCCATTAGGATGGTTGGCTGCCCTGGGATGAATTGGTGGCAGCCCATGCAGTTGTATTTCTTGATGATCCACCAGCCCTCTTGAATGTCGTGGCGCGCGTCGCCCGGCTTGTACTGATAACTGGCCGGCAGAGACGTTTCTTCGCTTCCCATCAGGAAGGTTGTGAGTTCGCGCACCTGGTCTTTGGTGAGGTGCACGTTGGGCATCCGCAGTGCCTCAGTTTCACTTCTTACTTTGCCCTGGTCATAGATATTTGGCTCGGCCAGTTTGTGTTCGAAAAATCCTTTGTGGTCGTACCAGGGTTCCGTTGCGGGGCCGTCAGGCAAACGCGCGAGATCTTCTTTGTCCTTAATCGGCTCTCCATTTTTGCCGCCGCGCTCGGCGGTCTCGGTGAACAATGCGAAATCGAGACGCTCGATCGGCTTGCTGCCCTCGAAAGTAAGCTCGGTGCCGATGCGCCCCTCGTCCTCGAATCCTGCGATTTCATGGCAACCCGAGCAGCCGAAGTGACGGACCCACTTCTTACCCTCAGCTTTCAGATTTGGATCATCCATAAACGAGGCATCGGGATAAGACGATGGCTCCTGCTTTTTCTGCGTCATCAGATAGGTTGCGATATCTTCCGCATCCTCAGGAGCGAGTCGCAGGCTGGGCATCACCGTCATGTTCTGTACCTGTAATTCATGACCGTCGTTAGGACACTGACTGTGATCGAGATCGAACTGATAGGGCAGGCCCTTCCTCGCGTAATCTTCCGGGCCGATATCTTTCTTTTCGTATGGACAGTAGGGACGGGTGCGCGCGCGCGCGTTATGAATCCAGCGGACGAGATAATCGTAGTTCGCTTTTTCGCCGACACGAGTCAAATTTGCGGCGAATGTGCCTCCTTGCAACTGGTCTCCTTCACCAATCGAGTGACAGGCTAAGCATCCGCGGGTTTCAAACAATTCTTTTCCGTGTGCGGCGTTTCCGGGTTTGTGCTTGGGAAGCGGATCGGTAAATCCAGATTGCCAGATATACGCCGAGACCGCCTGAATCTGGTGATCGTTCAGACGGAAATTCGGCATCTTGGTAGTCGGACGGAAATCGGTGGGCTTCTTGAGCCAGACCGGAATCCAATTCTTGTTCAGCTTAAGGCGGACGTCTTTCAAATTCGGCCCCACCTTTTTCATATCCTGCATCAGGCTGTGCGATTGGAAATCGAGTTGTTGCAAACGCCCGTCGAGCTTACTATTTGCAACTCTCAGGTCGACGGCCTGTGTGTTCAACCGGTTTGCTTCATCGTTCGATTGAGCGGCATCCGCCTCTTTCATCAGATATGCGGTCTGCTTGAGATTGTCTGTCTTTTGAGTCTCGATCTGTTTGATCTGCTGGCTGATGGAGTTCAGGTCTTCAGGTTCTTTGTCGTAGCCCTCATAGCGATGGCAGCCCATACACCCTTTTTGGCGAAAGAGGTCTTTGCCACTGTTGATGGTTTGCCACTGTACGTCGCCGCTAACCAAGACCATGTCTGCGGAATGGCAGTTCTGGCAACCGGCTTGCGAATTTTCTTTGGGAAACAGCGGCCACAACCAGTGCTCGTAGTTTCCGTGCGCTTTCTCGATGCTCGTAGTAGCCCGACCATTTCCCTGGTGGCACGGCGAGCAGCCGAATTTCTCGGGATCGTGAATCGTCAACAGCTCCGGCTGGGGATGACTGCCGAGTGCGTCGGCATACTCATCAGGCTTCTTCTCGCCTTTCGGAGTCATGGCGGCAGGAGTGATTTTTATCGGCTCACGCGCGTTCATGTGACAGGATTCGCACCGGTCCACAATGTTGGCGTCGGCAACATTGATCTGCACAATCGCGGGATCCCACTCGGTGGCTCTCTTCTTAAGTCCATCGATTTGCTGCGGCGTCAAGTCGACCATGTGGTCGGAGACGTATTCATCCATCTTCGCCTTGGCCGCGGTAACCGGCTTCACCACATCGCCAAGTTCCAGGCTTATCTTCGTGCGCTCATCGCGGATCTCGTTATAAGTCTCCTCGAGTTGCGGGAAGGTATATTTCTTCCTGCTGCCATCGGGAAACTCAACCGTTGCCTGTTCGCTCTTGTATTGGCCAATCTCTTTACGCTTGCTCGCTTTCGCGGATTCGCTGCTGCTGGTTTCGAGTTCGTAAGTGAGTGCATTCACGTAGGCGCGGCGGTCGGTGAATACGCTTTGCACGGCGAGCAGCCGAGCGCTGGCGTCGTCGAGTTTTCTACGGGCTTCCTCAGCTTGCGTCCTCGAATCCTGTCGGGCTTTTTCATAGGCCTGGCTGAGCGCGACGTAGTCCGGGTTTTGTTCGACATCTTTCTCCGACGTTGCCGATGTCGAGCGTGCCGTATTCAGAAATGCAGGGTAGCGATCTTTCCAGTGTTCCTGGAAGGCTTTCCACGGACGCTGGCCCCACGCCTCGTCCCACAAAGCCCAGAACAACGTCGCCATCAGAATCACCGTCGCGATCAGGTAATACGCGGCGTACGATTTACTTGTGATCGGGTCCTGCTCGGGGTTGGGTTGTTCAGGCACCGCTTCCTCCGAAAAACCGTCGTTGGTAATTCGTCGTCATTGCCAGGAATCTCTACTTCGGGCAGAGTGCATTGCTATAGAGATCCTTCGACTCCGCCGGCAATTCGGGTTGCGAATTGCCGGCCACGCTCAGGATGACAACTTAAATGTTGAACCAGGGCGTAATCCACACGTACTTGATGTGCCACAGGAGACGAATCCCCATCTTTAAGGGCAACGCCACCATGGTGAGCAAAAGAAATTGAGTGATTGAAAATTGCAGCAAGCTCATCCGCTTGAAATCTTTCGCCATGTAACGCCGGAAGAGCGAATACACGAGGAAACCTCCGAGCACATAATATCCGCCGACGACGATCGCACCGAAAACCGCCTTCGCCATGTTCGACGTAATGCCGAACAGGTCGGGCAGATCGCGATTCACTTCGTAGATCAGGCGGTTGTGGTCCCAGGTTTGCCCCGGCCAGAACCATTGCCAACCAGGGCCACGAATGAAAGTTCCGATGACGATCATCGCGACCCAGAGAACTACGAACCCGAACAAAAATGAGCTGATCGAAAATTTGCGCTGCTTCCAGGTGTAGTAGCCACTGCCCAGCGGGTTTGTGTCGATGTACGGAATGACCATGAGACCGATGATGATCATCGTGGGCATTACGACGCCTGCGATCCAGGGATCGAAGTAGACGAGCATCTCCTGCAGTCCGAGGAAATACCACGGAGCCTTCGCCGGGTTCATCGTCAAGTTTGGGTTGGCAGGTTCTTCCAGCGGCGCGTTCAACGTGATGGACCAGACCATCAGGATGATGGTGACGATAATGGCAGCAAGAAATTCGATGCGGAGGAGGAACGGCCAGACGTGAACTTCCTTCTGCCAGCCCGGTTTAAAGGGCCAGGTCTTGCGATGATGGGTCTTGGCGAGAGCAGCGTCGCCCTCCAGTTGCGCGATCAGTTGATCATTGGCGTGCGCCTGCTTCCACGCAAGGTAAATGTAGAAGGCCAGCAGCGGAATCAGGCCTACGATCGGCACGTTGTCTGGTGCTGAGCAGATTTCCCAAAGTTGTCGCCAGTCCATAAAGTTTTCCCGGAGCAAAAAATCTTGTCATTCCGAACCGGGCGAAAGCCCGGTGAGGAACCTGCTTTGCCGGCGCTACTATTCTCCCGCGGCTTTCGGTCCTCTCCGCGGCTTGTCTGCTTCGGCTTCCAGCATCACCGGGGCCGGGCCGGAGATTCCGCCGTCTTTCCGCACGCGCCAGAAATGCACGATCATCAAGATCGAAGCGACGATTGGAATGCCGATGCAGTGCCAGATGTAGGAGCGCAGCAGAGCGTTCGCGTCCACGATCGATCCGCCCAGCAGGCCGAAGCGCACGTCGTTATACGGCGTCATCCCCAGCATCGAGCCGAACGGGCCTTCGTGCCCAAGTAGCGGCGTGGCGCGCGCCATGTTTGTGCCCACGGTGACGGCCCAGAATCCCAGTTGGTCGTCGGGCAGCAGATAACCGGTGAACGAGAGCAACAGAGTAAACACCAGCAGCAAAACGCCAATGTTCCAGTTAAACTCACGCGGTTTCTTGTACGAGCCGGTCAGAAATACGCGGAACATGTGCAGTTCCACGGCAATCACCATCAAGTGAGCGGCCCAGCGGTGCATGTTGCGCAGGATTTTTCCGAAAGGGACGTCGTGCTCGAGATACAGCACATCTCGAAACGCCTGCACTTTGCTGGGATGGTAATAAAACATCAGCAGCACCCCGGTATAGGTGAGGATGATGAATAGAAAAAATGTGATGCCACCCATGCCCCAGGTATAGCTGTAACGCACCGAGTCGCGATTAATCTTCGCCGGGTGCAAATGCAGGAACACGTTGGAGAGCACGCCCAAAGCGCGGTTTCGCGGCGTGTCGTCATGCTTGTGGCGGAAGATCGAGGTATATACCTGGGTCTTGGTTGGATCTTTCAGACCTTCGATCTGCTCTTTGGCCTTGGTGGGGATGTCGACCTTCATCGCCTGAATGTCATCTTTGACGCGGTCGACTAGTCCCACTTTGCCGTTCTTGCCCTTATTTTCGTCAGCCATTATTGCCTCGTAATATTCCGCAACTGCCGGCGGCGACGCCGGCGCTACCCGCGTTTACACGCCGGTCAAGAATGCCCCCGGATCGTTGAAATGCGAAGGTTGCCCCTTCGGCCACTGATAGAGCCGCGAAGTGTCGACGATGATCTGACCATCGGGCGCCAATTCGAGTTTCGCGCGATCCATGGGGCGCGGCGCCGGGCCTTCAAAGTTAATCCCCTCGCTGTCATAACCGCTGCCGTGGCAGGGGCACTTGAACTTGTTCTCGGCTGGTTTCCAGTCAGGTGTGCAGCCCAGATGCGTGCAGCGGGCGTAGATCACAAATAAACGGTCAGGCGTGCGGTCGACCCAAATGCGGTATTTCTGCTGAAACTTCGTATCGACTCCAAGCGTGAACTCCGACGGATATCCAATCTTGAAAACCGTGTTGGGTTCGAAAAGAGTGCGAGGAAGAAAGAATCGAAAAAAAGCCAGGAACCATGCGGTCAGAAACGCGGTCACGCCTACCCACACCAATCGCCGGCGTCGCCGGTCAACCTCCGTGTTCGATGGTCCCGGCGAGGAAAGTCCGGCGGATGCCGCCGCCTTGGAGGTCCCCACTGCCGGCGTGCCTACGTATTTCGTGGCATCTACCGCAGTCTTCGGCGCAGGTTGCGCCGCATCTGAACTCGGACTCGGGTTCGGTTGCTCACTGCCCGGAACCGCCATGAGTGCCCTCCTGTCGCTATGAACTCGTCTTTAATCTCCCGCTGCCGCCAGCCATTCGGGCGACGCAACTTCCCTCCTGCTCGAATGAATCTGAGTGTGGGAATGATCCGAATGATCGAGCGCCTGGAACACCAACTGGCTCAGCGCAGATATAAATTTTGGCGAATCGTTCAACCCGGAACTCATCTCGAACTGCGTAATGCCCAGTCGCCGCGCTTCCTCGCGAGCTTCGTGGTTGATTTCGCCTAAGGTTTCCACGTGGTCGGAAACAAATGCCACTGGGACGACGCACACTTCTCGCACTTTTTCCGCCGCTAGATCACGCAGCGTGCGGTGCAGGGAAGGTTGAAGCCACTTGCTTGCGCCCACTTTGCTTTGGTAGCAGAGACGGTGACGATTGGGCCACCCCCCGCGCTCCATCAGAAGCCGCACCGTATGTTCAATCTGCCGCTGGTAGGGATCACCCTTGGCAACGATTGACATTGGAATGCTGTGTGCGCTGAAAACAATCTCTGCCTGGACAGGAAAGTGGAAGCGCGACAACGCCTCATCCACCTTTTCCACCGCAGCTTCTAAATACGTCGGATGCTGATAGAAGTGCCCCACGTTGTGTACGGGAATATCGCCATGGAACAGGCGCTGCC
>DATNKA010000836.1:0-3061 GCA_035603655.1 Candidatus Acidiferrales bacterium
CCCAACAAGCCGGTGCCGAGTAAAAATAGCGAAGCAGGCTCGGGTGCGGCTACGGATGGGGTAACGGTGGTCACGTCGAGCGCGTAGGCTCCGGAGGTGTTGGGGCAGGCCGCGCCGTTGATTTCGAGATTGCAGAACTGGCCGCCGGTGAGGTCGGTGAAGCCCTCGCTGAGGTTGCCGCTATCGAAGATGGCGTTGGGCAAGTAGAGCGCGTCGCTGAGCACGATCATGTACGTGCCGGCGGCCAGGTCGTCGAGCGACATGGCCACATCGCCGCATTGCGGAACGCCGCCAATTACTGGGGCGGCAGTTTGGCCCAGTGTGCAGCCATTGAAGGTGGGGTAATTATCTAGCGCGATGGACGTGCCGTAGGGATTGCCCATGCCGTCGGTCACGATTTCCCCGGTAACGTCAAAAACAGACACCTCTGGCGCAGTGCCGCCACCGGAGACCATGCCGCCGTTGGCGGGATTGCCGCCACCGAAGCTGAAAGACTGCAAGAGGATGTCGTCCCCAGCTCCGATCTTCACCGTGGTTTGAAAGGTGGATTCCGAATTTGCCAGGGTGCCGGTGTACGATTTCGTGGAACCGGTATCCGCCAATGCCGGCGGAGCCTGGGCGATGCAAAACAACGAAAGCGCGGCCAATGCGGAAAGTTTGAGTGCGGATTTGCTGGGTGTAATCATTTTTCAATCCTCTTTTTTCGCGAGTGTGTAAAAGCAACTGATGGAAAAGGCCGGTTGGATGAAGAGCGGCACCCTGAACCGCAAACAGCATCGACCGCGCGCACAGCAGTTTCGATTTCTAATGCGTACCGCTGCAGCACAGCGTCTTGGTCGGTTGAATCTTCTTCGCCTTCTTCAATGCTTTTTTCTTAGCCATTCTGTTTCTCCTTCGCTCGTGATCGAAGCCCGCATCTGGCTTCTACCTGTAAATGCGGAAAGCCAGGGGAAATTGGCTCATTTTTTTACGGGCGACTTAGACCTGTGCGCGGGCTTCGCGTTGCTTTCGCCTCGCGGTCGTTGACTTCACCTAAAAACAACGTTACCTTCCTCTAAATTCATTCGCTTCGGCGAAGGTGGGTCCGTGAACCAAGAGACATCCCAGCCCGTCACGGAACTGCTGGTGAAGTGGAAACACGGGGATACGAAGGCCCTCGATGCGCTGTTACCCCTCGTTTACAAAGAACTAAAGGCCATCGCGCACCACTGCCTGCGACAGGAGCGTCCCGGCCATACCCTGCAAAGCGCGGCCTTGGTGCACGAGGCCTACCTGCGGCTGGCGCATGGAGCGCCTCCGGACGCACAAAACCGCGCGCATTTTGCAGCCGTGGCCGCCAGACTGATGCGCGAAATTCTGGTGGATTACGCGCGCTCGCGAGGCGCGGCCAAGCGCGGCGTGGATTGCCTGGTGGAGATGGATGAAGCCGTGATCACCCCGAAGAAACAGGGTGTAGACGTGCTGGCCCTGGATGACGTCTTGAACGAACTCGCCGAAATGGATGAACAGCAGAGCCGCATTGTCGAGCTGCGTTTTTTCGGCGGGTTGACGATCGAAGAGACCTCTTCCGTGCTGGCGATTTCGCCCGCCACCGTGAAACGCGATTGGAATGTGGCCAAAGCGTGGTTGTCGCGTGCCATGAAGAAGGGAAAAAGTGGAAGCACCGCAGCAGTGGAAAAAGATTAAGGAAATTGTCGGAGCGGCTCTGGAGCGCGAGCCTGCGGAGCGCGCGCCTTTTCTGGAGGAGGCCTGCGCGCACGACGACTCCCTGCGCGCCGAAGTCGAATCGCTGCTCTCGGAGTATGAGAAATCCAGCGGTCTTTCCGAACATCCTCTTTCCGGGCTGATGCTCGATCCGGTTCCCCTCGAATCCAAATCCATCGGCCCCTATCGTTTGATCCACAAACTCGGTGAAGGCGGCATGGGGCAAGTGTGGTTGGCGGAGCAGACTGTTCCGGTGCGCCGGCAAGTGGCCCTGAAATTGATCCGCGCCGGAATTGACGATCAAGCTGTGCTGCAACGCTTTCAATCCGAGCGCCAGTCCTTGGCGATCATGGATCACCCGGCGATCGCCAAAGTGTTCGACGCAGGGGCCACTCCCGACGGCCAGCCGTACTTTGTAATGGAGTACGTGCAGGGCGTTTCGATCACCGCCTACTGCGACCAGCATCAGCTCAAAATCCGCGATCGCCTGGAACTTTTCGTAAAAGTCTGCGATGGCGTGCTGCACGCTCATCAGAAGGCGATCATTCATCGCGATCTGAAACCGGCCAACATCCTGGTGGTCGAAGTAGATGGCAAAGCCACTCCACGTATTATCGACTTCGGCCTGGCGAAAGTCGTTGGGCCGCAAGCCGCCGGCGAAACTATGTTCACTCAAGCCGGGGCCTTCGTCGGAACTCCTGTCTATATGAGTCCGGAGCAAGCCGATCCGCGCGTCCATGACCTGGATACGCGTACCGACGTCTATTCGCTCGGGGTCGTACTTTACGAACTGCTGACCGGCTCGCTCCCCTTTGATCCCAAGCAATGGCACGAGCAGCCGTTAGACGAAGTGCTGCGGCAGTTGCGTGAACAAGATCCGCCGCGCCCCAGCACCAAAGTGGAATCGCAGCAGGATACGTCGAGCGCGGCCGCTACCATGCGCGGAACGGAACCGAAAGAGTTAGTGAGCCAGCTTCACGGCGATCTCGACTGGATCACTATGAAGACGCTGGAAAAGGATCGCGCCCGCCGCTACGGCACCCCTTCCGAGCTGGCCGCCGACATCACCCACTATCTCCGCAACGAACCCGTGACCGCGCGCCCCGCCAGCACCGGCTACCGCTTAAAGAAATATGTTCGGCGGCATCGTGCCGGAGTTGCTGTGGCCGCCGCGTTTGTGCTGGTGCTCGTCGGAGTCGCGATCTTGCAGGCGGTGCAACTGCGGCGCACGACCCGCGAACGCGACCGAGCCAATCGCATCACTGACTTCATGACCGGCATGTTCAAACAATCGAACCCCAGCGAAGCACGCGGCAACAGCATTACGGCGCGGGAAATTCTGGACAAATCCGCGAAG
>DATNKA010000837.1:0-4681 GCA_035603655.1 Candidatus Acidiferrales bacterium
GCATCCAGCTCGGCCCGGGACGCGTATACCGAGCCAATCCTGTCATGCAGGTGACGGTGCACCGGCATGCCCTCCCGCTTCTCCCAGCGCTGAACCGTGGTCACGTCGCGTTTGAGGTAGGCCGCAATCTCCTTCCATGAATCCAACCGGTCTTCGGATTGCAGTTTTCCAAGGGATGGTTCGCCCATCGCGCTCTCCTGGTTGGTCCGCAACCTTCACGAACCCGGGAACCAAATTGTACCCCTGCCGTGCAATGGCACGGCAAAAGACTGCATTCGACGGCAAACCAGGGAAACGCCCGTACCTCAGCGCCTTACCGTTTGTAGGCGCCCGACAAGTGTCCGATTGTTCCCATGCGTCTCAAACGAATTTAAAACTGGAGGTCTTTTGTGAAAAGCAAAACCCTGGCTTCGGCGGTGCGCGCTCTCGCACTGCTATTGTTGGTTTCATTGGTTTCATCCACTTGTGCTTCGGCCCAGGAGCGCAGATCAGTGCACTTCACCGGCCTGCTCAACGACTACGTACCCTTGCTTACGACTGTCAAGGGGAGCCCATATGAAATGCACGGCCAATGGTCAATGGACGTCCACCCGGAACGGGGCGTCGCCGACTTCTCAGCGGATATGACGATGTCCAGCTTTGGGAAAACCGCGGCAGGCGCCGTAGATCCGACGCAACCCCTAGTGAACCCTCACACGCACCACATCAGGTTGACGAACGTCCAGATAACCTGGGACATGACCGGCTGCCCCCCCTACGGCACTCCCACCCTAATGGGCTTTCAGATAAATGGCACGGTCAGCCTGTTGACGGGGAATGGAAGCAATGGCACGTTCGAGACGAATCCGCCCTCATCGACGCTGCAGGTCTGCGTCACCGGCGGGCTCGATGTTCCGTTCTCGGTCACGAATTCGAACATTACGCTGCTGTTCGCGGGGCCTGCGACATCACATTTCGGGCAGCAGGCCATCCATGGCGTTGTGCGTTTAAAATCAGCCAGACCGTTCCGGGATCGATGAGTCGGTGGATGAACAGCCGTCGGATGATTGCTTTGAAACCGTGCCTTCTCGGGTGTAGCTCGAAACGTCAAGGAAGAACAATCGATGGGTGGGGAGTGCGATTCTGGGAAGGATTGGCATGGTCCGTCTTAGTCTCGCCTCCTTTCACGCCGTTCCCACAAAGGTGCCGGGCTGTGTCCAGGCACCTTCCTCCGGCGGCGAGGACGAGAATTGAGGATGCCGACATGCAAAAAAGACTGGCATGCCTCGTGATGTTCAGCGCCACATTTTGACGAACTCACTCCGCGTGCGAAAGCCTGCAGCTGAAAATTGCTCTCTTGAGGATATCCAATACCACCTCTACGTCTTCGACAAAGTGCACCGCGGCCTGGAGGACGCTTCCCCAGATCCGGTCGCAAGGCGCCGGAGTTTGACGACGAAAACACCCGCGAATTGATCGCCGATAGCTACCGGATTATCTGCACTTTTGAACCAGATCAAGTCATCATCGCTGCCGTGATCCCCGGCAAACGAATGCTCTAAGCCTCCGCGTGGTCATACAGAGAGCCTCCACTGTCATCGCCTGTTCAATTCCTACAACGGCTAACCATCATCCCTCGCGTAATGTTCGCTATGAGATATCATTACCCCCGGTCCCGGCGCACACTCCTGCCTGCCGCCCTCCGAAAAGCGGACGGCCTAACCTTCGAGATCACATGCACGGCTCACGTCATTACATCGCTTCGCTATTTCTCACCGCTGCTCTTGCCGCCCCGCTGTCCCTCATGGGCCAGTCCTATAAACGCTTCTAACTTTAAGAAAGCCCGTCACCTGCATATCGCAGAGACCGCCTATTCCGATATCGCGGATAAGACCGAAGGTCGTAAACACAGGCACGGACGGCGACTGAGCGGAATGCGCGGAATAACGGCCCTTACCGAAGTGACGACGTGGCCAGGTGCGATGTAGAATTCAGCGGTCGCGTTAGAGGTAGGAAAACTCCAGATGGGACGAAAAGAACGGAGCAGTGAAAAAGATCAGAGCCAACCCGACTATGGCATCGGTGTGACACTTAAGGCCGTCGCGAAGCGCGTAGGTCTGACGCCTGGGACCGTATCAGCAGTATTGAACAATTCACCGGCATGCCGGCCTGTTCCCGAGCGTACGAAAAAGCGAATCTTCACTGCAGCTCCTGAGCCGGCATACAAGCCGAACTATTTGCCGCCAGCGCTCCGCGTGAAGCGCTCATTTACGATTGGCGTGATCGCTTCAGAAGTTGGGGACTCGTATGGATCATTGATCATCAGTGGAATCGAACAGTACCTCCACGCGAATGGTTTCTTCTACTTGACTGCGGTTCATCGCCACGACAAAGAGCTTCTCGATCGCTATTCGCGATTGTTGCTGCAGCGCGGCGTAGAAGGGCTGATCACGGTTAATACATCCATTGTGCGGGAACCACCTCTTCCCACTGTGGCGGTCGCAGGTCACCGACCCTGTGCCGGCGTTACGAACATTGTGCTTGACCACAAGGCTGCGGCGTTTTCAGCGCTGCGACATCTGCTTGAGAATGGTCATCGAGAGTTTGCTTTCATGAAGGGTCCAGTAATGAGTTCGGACACAGAAAACCGCTGGCGAAGCATTGTAGAAGCCTCGCGTGAACTGGGAATCCGGATTCATCCGGATTTGGTGGTCGAACTCAACGATCCGCAAGCATGCGCTGCACGTGCGCCTAAGTATGCGTATCCGTTCGCGAAGGAGCTGTTGAGCCGAAACCGTGCGTTCACCGCTCTTTTTGCGTTCAACGATAACTCGGCGGTCGCGGCGATCAGCGTGTTTCAGGAGGCGGGAGTGAGAGTTCCCGAAAATGTTTCGGTAATTGGCTTCGACGATATCCCGCTGGCGTCTTATTCGAATCCGACGCTGACCACGGTTCGACAGCCGCTGCAGAAAATGGGCGAGATTGCGGCCCGGACTCTCCTGGATCGATTCGAGAATCCAAGAAAATATGTCGCGGAAATCGCGATCGAGCCAGAACTAGTCGTTCGACAGTCGACTGGTCCCGCTCCCAACGTAATATAGCAATCATCTTGCGTTCCGAGAATGTGGCGAATCTCCTGGCGCACAACCTCATGATCGACAACAATCACGACGCGAGGCTTTGCAGTTTCCTCGATTTTCCTCTCAAGTGGCAAGCATGATATCGCGACCACACTGATATACGTGGCGAAAGAGGAAAAATCTGAAGCGGATGGGCCAATTACAAAAGTCAACCCGCCCACAGTCATCGCGAGCACTCGCGACAAAAGATTCAGGTGGAATTACGTGTCGTATCCTTAGCGACTGATATTGTTCCCCTGCGATTTGCGGTGTAAAGGATCAGCTGCGGATGTTGCCGCCTTTGTCACATTTACCGTAATGTTGAACCACTCTCCGGGTTCGGTTCAGCCAACCTAGGGCAGGTCTGCAGGGGTAACCAATCTTGTCGATGGGGGGTCGTCAATTGGATCCGGCTTCCGGTTGAACCTCGTGCAGGAAGTATCCACTTCTTCGGATACGAAATTCGTTGAGATAGCTCCCGCCGGCCGGTTTTAACTCTCCGCTGCCATGATTCTGTGGATCGCTGTCGTGATAAGCGACCCCTTCACTGCCCAAGTCATAGTAAGCACACAATATTCGTCCCGGCATTTTTTGCGCCGCCCTGATAGCGGCTGTCGTGATAAGGCAGGCCTTTATACTGGCTCAAGAATGATTGGGAAAACCCAACTGCCGGGAGCATCGATGCCGCGACGAAGCATGAGGAAAACGCTCTCCGGCTCATGCTGCCTCCTTGGGCACGATAATCTGCAGTTGCGCAACTCCGCCAATCAGCGGCAGCGACGGCTCAAGTACGTTCCGCACTTCAGACTTGGAAAAGTTCGATTCCGTGCGCTTTTCCGAGATTGCGCGAGTACTTCTTGTCTTTTCCGTTGTTCCAATGTTCGTGTACGCCAAGACTGCGGCATCGGACGCCGTCGCGTTCAGGATCATAGAAAGTCTTCGAAGGCGGATCATTTGCCAAGGCAGATTCGCGCAGATAGTTATCGGCATTCGCGATATCCGGAAGATCGGGCCATTCCGAAGTGAGAAAATCGAAGCCGACGGAATCGATCGCTACGCCGTCAAACGACATAAAAATGCTGTTCGGCCAAGCATCATTGAACGGCACCATCTTCCACTTGCGATGAGGCGGACCATCCACGTTGTCGTTTCCATAGAGCCCATCAATAATAAAAAGGATGGTCTTCTCCCCTAGGTCTTTATGACCCAAATAATCTGTGAACGCGGCGTAACTTGCCGAACCATCGCTGTTGTGATGGAAACCGTCGTGCGCGTTCTTGCGCCAGTCGGTGTTGATACTGGTTGCGCCGAAGAGATTCTTCGCGCAAAGTGTCACCCCTGAACTCACATGCGCTCTCAACACGGCAGCATCAATCAAGTAGGCGGCGTCGACCACCGTGGTATCGAGTCCGGTGGCGTTGTGGCTTTCAACCGAGAAAGGAATCGCGTTGGGTTTGAACTCGGCCTCTACTCGCCCATCCCCCCCGATATGGTCCACAAACGCGACACGGGGAAATTCATGGTGAATCTTGTCGTACAGATTGCCCGGGATGAACCGGCTGGAATCGAAGACGGTAATCGAT
>DATNKA010000838.1:0-6883 GCA_035603655.1 Candidatus Acidiferrales bacterium
TTGCGGATTTGACCGGTGCGCACGGGTTCGGGTTTTGCGCCGCCGCCGGACGTTGCGCCCTTCCAGCGCGCCTGGAGCATGGAACTTAGCGAAGACAAATCAGGTTTCAAAGCCGCCGCACTTCGCTGATCCTTTTCTTCCGCAACGCCGGACGCATCCATCCGACACCCAGCTTGAATTCCCTCGCCCAGTTCCACGCGCGCCTGCTCCCCCGAAATCTCCATCATGCGGCCCGTGACCACGTCGCCTTCCTTATGCTCGGCGATGTATTCATCCAGACCGCTGGGAACCAGTTGCTTCATCCCCAGCCGCAGCTGCCGTTTGTCGGTATCGACCGCCAGCACCTGCGCTTTGACAAGTTGTCCAACCTTAAGCAGTTCCTGAGGATGATTGAGGTGTTTTTCCGCGCTCATGTCGCTGATATGAATCATGCCCTCGACGCCCTCGGAAAGTTGAACGAAGGCTCCGAACTTGGTGATGCTCACCACTGGCCCTTCGATCACCGACCCCGTGGCAAACTTCTGTGCCGCGTCCGCCCATGGATCTCCGAGCGCTTGTTTCAGTCCCAGTGACATTCGCCGCTCGCCGGAGTTGACTCCGAGAATTACGACGTCCACGATTTCGCCGGGCTTCACCAGCGTGCTGGCGCTCCTTAACTTCTTGCCCCATGACATTTCTGAAACGTGGATCAGCCCTTCAATTCCCGGCTCAAGCTCGACGAACGCTCCGAACTCGGCGACACGCGTCACGGTGCCGCGAACGCGCTCACCCACGTTGTATTTTCCGGCCACTCGATCCCAGGGATGCGGCAGTAACTGTTTCATGCCTACGGAAATGCGCCGCTTGTCCGCATCGGTGGAAATCTTCAGCACTTTCGCTTCGATTTGCTGGCCTACGGAAAGCACGTCCGCCGCTTTGTTCACGCGGCTCCAGGCAATGTCACTCACGTGCAGCAATGCATCCACTCCCCCCAGATCGACGAAAGCGCCGTAATCGGTGAGACTGCGGACCGCGCCACTCACGGTATCGCCTTGCTTCATCTCCGAATAGCGGCGTTGCTTGGTCGAACGCTCTTCCTCTTCGAGGACGGCGCGGCGGTCCACTACAACGTCTTCGTCGGCGACGTCGAGCTGGATGATGCGGCAAAGAATCTCCTGCTCCACCAATTTCTCCATGTCGGCGGTGTCGCGCACACCGCTGCGCGAGGCTGGCATGAAAGCGCGCACTCCAATGTCCACGCTGAAGCCGCCTTTGATGACGCCTGTCACCGTGCCCACAATCGTCGCCTTGTCGGCGAATGCCTTCTCCAGTGCTGCCCAGTCTTTGGGGCGCTCGACTTTGGCGCGGGTGAGCTCGTAGTATCCTTCGGGATTACGCCCCTTCACCGAGACCAGCAACTTGTTGCCGGGCTTCACGATTTCACCGGCATTTTCAAAATCTGCGAGCGGCAGGATACCCTCGCTCTTGAATCCGATATCAAGAATTACGGAATCGGCGGAGATCGCGATTACTGTTCCTTCGAGCTGTTTGCCGCCGTTGTCACGCGCGTGCCTGTGGCTCTTTTCGTATTCCGAGAACAGCACGCTGAATGAGTCAGGCGTATCAGTCGTGGATTGGGATTCAGGAATAGCTTGATTCGAACCGGTTGAATTGGACATGAAAGGGACAGCCTCATCCAAGATGAATCCCAACTAGGATAACATCCTGCGCGGCCTTGATTTGGAGTGGGTGGTGCAGTGAGCGCAACGGCCGGGGTATCGCCAACTGAGATTGGGGCTGGGCGCTTCGGTGAAGGCTGGCCGACCTTCGCCGATGCACCTCATGCAGAGACCCGACATGGCCAAACTTCCTCGCGAGGAGTTAGCGATCTGGTGGCAACCGGAAATGATCGAACATCTGATCGCCGGCCTCTGCAAAGCTGGCCTAGGGGTATAGGGGACGACATCCTGCTTCACGGCGACGGTTGTAAGACAGAACAGCGAGGCAGCGTGGCCGTCCGCAACTACTCCAGACGAGATAAAACCTCCTCGGAAAGCTTAGTTTCCGCCACCTGAGATCGCGCCTGATTCGCGGCCCCCACCCCAGCGTTAACTCGGCGGTCTTCAAACCTCTGATATCTGTCGGGAATCCTGTAAACCCGCCAGCATGGAGCTATGAAGCCTTTCCTACTCCCCCTGCTAGTGATTTTATTCGTGTTCCCATGCATGGCCAACGTCACCCTCGGCCCCACCAGCCTACCGAACGGCACGGTCGAAACCGCCTATTCTGAGGTTATCCAAGCTCGGAACGGCTGCACTCCGTACAAGTGGGCAATCGCATCCGGAGCGCTGCCGGCTGGCGTCACCGCTACGGTCTCCAGCACGACCACCTCGCTCGACCTCGCCGGAAAGCCGACCACCGCAGCCACCTATTCCTTCGCCGTGAAGGTCACCGGATGCGGCGGAAAAACCTCGCAAGTGTCGTACAAGGTCGTCATTCAGGGCACGGCCAACCATGTGGTGGACCTCAGCTGGAAGGCTTCGACGTCGAGCGATGTCGCCGGCTACAACGTCTATCGCGGTCCAGACGGCTCGACATGGACGAAGATCAACCCGAGCGTGATTGCATCGACGCTCTATGACGATTCCACCGTCGCCGACGGCAGCACGTACTACTACGCGACGACAGCCGTCGATATCGAGGGCCGCGAAAGCAGCAAGTCAACCGCAGTCAAAACGGTTATTCCCTGACTTTTGCGCGATGCGCTTCGCCCGAGCTGACACGCTCAAAAGAACGGCCCCGCGCCCCGAAGTCATGCGTGAGTTGCACGACGGCTTCGGAGCACGGGGCCCGGGTCGACAACCGGCTGACTACATACCCGGCTTGTCTTCGTTTGCTGCGGTCGCATGCAGCACGCGGAAAGTTGTTCCGCCGTTGGACCAGACCAGTACCAGAGCGTCTTGCCCCGCAGGTACCGCAGACAGTGCTTTCTGCACGTCGGCGGCATTCTGCACCGGGTGACGATTTACTTCCACAATCACGTCACCGCTTTGCAGGCCGGCATTGTCGGCGGCGCTGCCGGGTTGCACTTGCTCGATCACTGCGCCGTGGACATCGCCTGACGCCTGCAGTTGCTCACGCAACTCAGCAGTCATGTCAGCCAGGCCGAGTCCCCAACGCGCCTTGCCGTGGCCATTGCTGGCAGCTTCTTTGCCTTCATGATCACGGCTGCCCATTTCTTCCAGCGTCACTGGGACGCTGACGGTCTTACCATCGCGCAGAACTTCCAGCTTGATGCTCGAACCGGGCTGCTTCTGTCCCACTTCGATCTGAAGCTGGCTGGCATCGCTGACTTTCTGACCATCGAGTTCGGTGATGACGTCGCCGACTTTCAGGCCGGCCTTTTCGGCTGGCGATCCATTCTCCACCTGGCTGACCACGGCTCCTTCACTGCTCTGGACGTGGAAGAATTTTGCATTCTCCGGTGTCACGTCGCTGATGCCGATTCCCATGTAGCCGTGACTGACCTTGCCGTTGCGGATCAAAGCTTCCACGGTGGGACGGACGATCTGCGTGGGAATGGCAAAGCCCATCCCCGAAAAGCTATTCGAATTCGAGACGAGGAAGGTATTGATTCCGATCACCTCGCCACGAGCGTCCACCAGAGGACCACCCGAATTTCCCGGGTTGATGGCTGCATCGGTCTGAACAAAACTTCCCGGCGAGCGCCGATCCTGCGAGAACGGATTCGGACGGTTGAGGCCGCTGATGATGCCGCGAGTCACGGTGAAGCGGAAGCCGAACGGATTGCCGAAGGCAAGCACGGTCTGGCCCGGGCGCAAGGACGCGGAATTACCCCACGGTGCATTGGGAAGATTGGTTCCGTCCACTTTGATAACCGCGAGGTCAGTGAGCGGATCGGCACCGATCAGCTTGGCATGCAGGATCCTGCGATCCTGCAGCGTGACGTTGATGTCGACAGCGCCATCGACCACGTGATTGTTGGTGACGATGTAGCCGTCGGGCGAGATCAGCACCCCGCTGCCGATGCCATGCTCGATTTGAGATTGCGGTTTCATCCGATGGTTGAAGAATGGGGCAAACATCGGCGGAAGGTCTTCGGGCATCTGCGGCATTTGTCCATCTGCCATTTCGGCTCTTCCATGCGATGTGACGGCAACATTCACGACCGCGGGCGTGACTCGCGCGGCCAGCGTTTCCATGGCCTGGTCGAGCGACAGCAATGCGCCGATGCTACTGTCGTCGAGCGGGGTCGCGGTGGGAGATGCCACTGGTCCCTTGGCGTACGCTGGTTTGATGAATTCATAAGTGGTGAATGACAACGCCAGCGCGACTGCCATGACGGGCACGATCAGGCGGCGTGTCAGGAGGGTTTTGTTAACCCATGTTTTCATTTTTGTTTCTCCTTGGGTGCAACTAATTATTTAGTTCCTAAAAACGGCAAAACACCCGGGCTTTGCCAAAACTCAGGTTAAGTAGATTTCGGAGTAATTTCCTTCTGGACTCGGCGATCTACGGGATGGAATACCGTGAATTGCACTATGCTGATGCTCCAGACCCGGCCGTAACCGTCGACCTCCGCGGTCTGAATCACAAGCAACATAGGCGCCGGATAGCCGACGTCTTGAACGGAGCTGGCCGCGCTGGCATTTCCATTCATCAAGCGCGGCGAATTGATTTGCAGCCTCACAAAATTCGCAACCGGGTTATCACTTCGGGTAGCGACATGGCGGCTGACATTCGCAGACTTTAGCTTCACAACCCGGTTAAGAGGAGCTCTCGCGCCAATGGTTTTTCCGAACGCAGGTTTGGAATTGGGGCTGCTGGAAATTGGGCTGGTACTGGGACTGGCACCAGGAATTTGCAGTGCGGCCGGAATTAGTTTCGCTCCAACGGCTGACGAATCGACAACCGCTTGGGGGAATCCTGCGCGATCGGAGGCTGAAAAACCGGGATCTCTAACCTCAAATGCAACCAGTCTCGGCGCATGGGGCAAAGACATCACGCAGATAGCCGAGAACGCAGCCACCAGGCCCAGCGCGGGCTTGCTGAGGTTGGTGGCCGTGGGACGATCCACGTCAAGAATGCGGATGAGACGTTGCGACGTCTGTTCGATCCTTCCCGCCACGGCCTGCGCTAAGGCCAAGCCCCGCCGCAAGAAACTTTTCTCGGCGACCGATACGAGGCACTGCGCATACGCCTGCGGGTTCGAAGTACCGGCCAACACAAAATCGTCACAGGCCATTTCCCGCTCCAGCGACAAACCGTGTCCGATCCACCAGAACGCAGGATGAAAAAAGAAAATTGCTTTCAGGATTTCCTGAGCCAGGTTCGTCCAATCATCCCAGCGGCGCAAGTGTGCCAATTCATGCAACAGAACGGCATTCAGTTCGACCGGGGATAATTCCCGCAAAGCCCACCCCGGAAGAACGATCGCCGGTTTCACAAAACCGAGCGCTGCGGGAACCCGCACCCGGTCGGAAGTAACGATCGCAACGCGCCGAGAAGAACCGAATTCATTTAGCGTATTGCGAAGCAGGGGATCCAGACTGGAGGGTTCCAGTGCCGTGCAGTCATAACGCAGCCTGCGCAGTTGCCAGAAACCAAAAGCCACCTTCATCAGGCCCACACTGGCAAGAACAGCCCATATCCCGAAGATGTCAATCGCCCAGGAACCCGGCAGTCGAAACGCCGAGGGCGTGCCGCTTGTGCCGGCACCGCCAAATCCTATGTTCCCGAAGAGAGGCAACGCCGCTACGACCACCAGGGTCGAGAACCGCACAGCAAATCGAGTGCCGGAGTGTTGCCTCACGAGAGCCCTTAGCAGCAACCAGGCAAACCCGGCGACGACCATGCCCTGCAAGATGCTGTTCAGCATTCTGTCGGCGAAAATCTGAGCCAGAAACTGCCACTGGTCTCCTATGACCATCTCTCCTGTGATCATCGACTCATTCGCTCCCTTCCAGCATCTTTCGCAGGCGCTTCAATTCTTTCGCGTCCACCGTCTGGTCCTCCAGGATGTTGAGCACCAGCAACTCGTGAGAACTTCCGAAGAAGCGATTGACCAGGCGGCGGATCTCAGATCTAGTCGCCTCCTGGCGTTGCACGAGCGCCGTGTAGACGTGGGCCCGCCCATCCTTGACATGCTTAACGTAGCCCTTCTGCTCAAGAATCCGAATCGTAGTTAGAACGGAGTTGTACGCCAGCGGGGCCGTCTCGGGGAGGCCCTGCAAAATTTCTTGGACGGTGGCTGGCCCGTTCTGCCAGAGCACTTCCATAAGCCGCAATTCAGCTTCGGTCAGAGTCGGAGACTTCTTCGGGGGCAAAGCCATCCTCCTTACCAGGGAATCCCGGTACCCAAAGTATTGGACGTTTCAAGTATTGGATTGTCAACTAGTAAATTAGTTGCAAAAATTGGCTTGCGAGTTGCTTCTGCCTAAACTGGCTGGAACGGGAACACTCCGCCCAGATTTTAGGGGGTCACCTCAACCAGCTGGTTGGCATAATCATCTTCTTGCGCCAGAACAAAACTGTTCCCTAAGTCCATGCCGGAGAATGAAAATGGGGAGACGCGTGCATTTCTTCCTGAGGTGCGCGGCACGTAGTTGTTGCCCGGGCACACAAATTTGTCGACAAACCACTTGGCGTCGATGTTGTCGCTGCTGAATTCCATCGTCCTGGCCGAATGTCTGCCGATGACCTGGATACCGACGTGACGCGGGTTCGAGGCAACATTCTGGGTAAAAATACGCGCCTGCCGGTGATTCCTTTGCCAGTTCGCAAATCCAGCGCTGTCGGAGGGTAGTGGGCCGGGCGGGGTCAGCCTTAAATACCTCTCGCTATTGCTGTGCGCGCCTTGCGGGAGTCCTCGGTCTGGAGGCGA
>DATNKA010000839.1:0-3537 GCA_035603655.1 Candidatus Acidiferrales bacterium
CTCTCATGGCGACCGGTTGGCATCAGCAACGCTCGCCTAAGCGACTATTTAAAACGGTATCCCTACATTCGATCACGCTGACGCTCTTCGAAGTGAAGTTTACTCACCGGCAGGCTACTCCCTGCGCAATTGCGCCGTGAAACAATAACGTCATGGAACACGTGGCACAGCCCGATCTAGGTTGCGAGCAAGACTTACCTCTCGAAAGTGCAGGGTCTCGCCATGATCTGCTGGCGTCAGCGTAATGCGAATGCATTTGAATGCGGGGGTATTGCTCTTGGCAGCAACACTGCGGATCGGAACCAAAACGTTGGTCTCCGGATAGTATGCGGCAGCGCTCCGGCGGGCAATTGCATAGGGGACGATGGCGAAGCGGGGTGCCTTGCGCACCTCTCCTTCAAAGTGACTGTATATATCTACGATCTGACCAGCTTGGAGATTTCTCGCCTCCATATCAAGTGGGTTCAGGAAGAGGACCCGGCGACCATCAAAGACACCCCGATAGCGGTCATTTAGTCCATAGATCGTGGAATTGAACTGATCGTGGCTGCGAATGGTTGTCAAAAGAAACTCGTCAGGCTTCAGGTCATGTTTTGGGATTGGGCAAACGCTTAGCTTAGCCTTACCGGAACTGGTTTTGAAGATGCGCTGCTTCGCTGCATTCGGCAAATAGAAGAATTTCTCTTTAGCAATTCGCTCGTTGAATCTATCGAATCCCGGAATCACCCTGGAAATCGCATCCCGGATCAGGTTGTAGTCCGCCGCAAAGCCAAGCCAGTTTGTGGTTGTTCGAGACCCCAAAGTAGCATTCGCCAGATTCGCAATGATCGCTACATCGCTGAGCAGGTCGGGTGAAGCTGGTGGAAAGAAGCCTTGAGTAGGATTGATAATGCCCATTGAATCTTCGATCGTGAGGAACTGCTTACCAGTCGCCTGTATATCTTCCTCGCTCCGCCCCAGGCAAGGCAGGATTAAGGCTCGCTCCCCTGTGATCAGGTGAGAGCGATTGAGCTTCGTCGAGACATGAGCGGTAAGCTTGCAGCGTTGCATCGCGTGCGCGCTATAGACCGTGTCAGATACGTTCGAAAGGAAATTGCCGCTGATCGCAAAAAACACCTTGACGTCCCCATCAAACATCGCGTGCAGACTCTCAACGGTGTCATACCCTGACTTTCGTGGTGGTTCGAAGTTGAACTCTTTCCCGAGGACATCCAGAAAGGCTTTTGGCGGGCGTTCCCACACACCCATGGTGCGGTCACCCTGGACATTCGAGTGTCCACGCACACATACCGTCCCCGCTCCGACACGGCCGATATGCCCGCCAACCAGCAGAAGATTCACGATCATCGAAACATTGTCGACTCCGTTGCGCTGCTGTGTAACGCCTAAGCACCACGCGATTATGGTCTTCTTTGAAGTCGCGTACATATCGGCGGCGACATGCAACTGATTTCGAGTCAACCCGCTGTTTTCTTCAATTTCTTCCCAGCTCGTAGCTTCCACATCGGCCAGCAGTGCTTCGAAACCTTCGGTGAAGGTTTGAATAAATTCACGGTCAATCGCCGAGATGTGTCCTGCTCGTTCGCGCTCGAACAGATCCTTCAGAATACCTTTGATTGCCGCCACGTCTCCATTCACGCGCACGGGGAGATACAGATCGGCAAGGGCCTGGCCTTTACCAAGCAGCGCAAGGGGCAACTCCAAAGGATTCGGGTAATCCTGGGGATTAGGATTAATTACCCTCATCAAGCTCACCTCGGGTAGAGGGTTGACAGCGATGATTTTGGCACCATGGTCCTTGGCCACCTGCAGTGAGGTCAACATTCGCGGATGGTTTGTCCCAGGGTTGTTTCCAAAGATGAAAATGAGATCGGTGCTCTCCATATCTTCCAGCGTAGCCGTACCCTTGCCGATCCCGAGCGTTTCGACCATCGCAACTCCCGACGACTCGTGGCACATGTTCGAGCAATCCGGAAGATTGTTGGTTCCGAACTGCCGCGCGAACAACTGCAGAAGAAATGCAGGTTCATTGGTTGTCTTGCCTGAGGTGTAGAAGCACGCCTGGTCGGGTGATTCCAGACTATTCAACTCCTGGGCGATCATCGCAAAGACCTCCGGCCATGTGATCGGCTGATAGTGCGTCGCGTTCGCGTGCCTTACCATTGGCGAAGTCAGGCGCCCCTGCCCATTGAGCCAGTAGTCGGATTTTGCGGCCAGATCCGCTATTGAATACTGGGCGAAGAAGTCCGGTCCGATGCGCTTCTTTGTAGACTCGTCCGACACAGCTTTGGCGCCGTTCTCGCAGAACTCAAAAATCTTCCGCTTCTTGTCGGGACTGGGCCAAGCGCAGCTCTGGCAGTCGAATCCAGTTACTTGGTTGATCTTCAGAAAAGCCTGCGACGATCGCACCGGACCCATTTCACCAATGCCGTAGAGCATCGTATTCCAGATGGCAGGAATTCCGGCGGCCTCTTCAGAGGCACGCCCGATCCTGAGCTTGCCCAAATCAGTTGGGTTTTGCGCTTGCAGAGAAGTCGAGTCGTTCGGGTCCAGCTCCGCCGCCGGCTCTCCCCCTGTGCTGGTCACAGTCTTGGTTCGCAGGTCCTGCTTGGCGCGATAGTGCCCGTCTCGGCACTGTTTGTCCCCCTGAATTACGTCCGAACTGTCTGACATTTTAATGGTCTCCTCCCCTTCTACCTGCGATCGTTGCCTTGGATCGCGAATGTCGTTGAGCCGACCCGGTCACGTTAGTTGAATCGCCTAGGCTTCCGTCGCGAGAGGTTTTCTCAATCCAGACGATGCCCGATATCAAGACGCAGGCATTATTTGTGCCATCAAGGGAGCGTGCTTGCACGTCTGATTCCATCGCGGCGCTCCGTCTGTAGCGCCAACACGTTCAAGACAGCCAAGCCTACTGAGAGTGTGGCGGCCTCTGCCTGAAGAGTTGTCCGGCCGGGCATTGCACGACTAGGTGGTGTACTCCCATCACGGGACCAGCGGTGCTGTCCGAAGATTTGGACATGCTGTCGGGATATGATCGCATCCCAATGGCTGTAGATGAATGCAGCACTGTTTGTATCATAAGATTCTCTCCCTATACTCAATTGAATCAGTGTAATCGCTTTCTTGACCGACTGTGGAATCCCGCAGATACGAGTTGCTCCGAAAGCGGACGCCAATCAGTCTGACATTCGCCCCCGGCACTTGAACTCCCTGCCAGCTCCACCCATGCTTCCGCCGTAATCAGGGCACACGCAATTCAGGATGCCCGATATCACCTCTGAACTCACCATTACCTGCATATCCACCTCCATGAATGACAAGGAACCATCAGCTGCCTGTCCGCCAGCTTCAGATCGTGCACATCCCGGCGGTCAGAGAAGCGGAACGCAAATGCTTCACGCATTCCGCGTTCCACAATTACGGAGAGAGATTTTTGTCGGTCTGGTTCAGAGAAAACGGCGTCGTTCAAATTAAGAACGTGTCGGAATTGTCTCCCGCAGCATCAGAGAGGCATACGGAAACGCGCTAAGAGCG
>DATNKA010000840.1:0-5255 GCA_035603655.1 Candidatus Acidiferrales bacterium
ATTCCGTCGGCTGTAGCAACCACTGACGGACGCGTGTGGTTTGATACGAGTGGTGGCTTGGTGTGGATCGACTCGGCAGAATCGAACAGAAATCAGCTCGCTCCGCCGGTCTCCTTATCGGCCTTGGAGAGCGGGGGACAGCGATACCCTAACAGGCGCGAAGCTCTGCATTTGCCGGTCCATACAACAAGCCTGCAGCTCGAATACGCCGCTGGGAGTCTCATGGTGCCGGAGCACGTGCGCTTCCGTTACAAGCTCTCAGGATTGGATCGCGATTGGCAAGATGTGGGCGGGCGCCGCGAGGCTTTCTACACGAATCTCAGACCGGGCACCTACACCTTCCAAGTGATCGGTTCCAACAACGACGGAGTCTGGAATGAGACCGGTGCCTCAATGGTCTTTACGATCGCACCCGCCTTTTATCAAACAAATTGGTTTTACGCATTGTGCGTGGCTGCAGTCCTCGTACTGATCTGGGCGCTCGTTCAACTGCGCCTGCGTCAACTACACAGCAAACACGAAGCCCAAAATCGGGCCCGGTTGGAGTTGACGCATGTGGAGCGTCTTGCGACGCTCAGCACGATGACAGCCTCCATTACGCACGAAGTGAGTCAGCCTATCTCTGGGATCCTTACCAATGCGAATACCTGCGTGCGGATGTTAACGGCGGACCCACCTAACGTCGAAGGAGCGACCGAGACCGCTCGACGGACGATCCGAGATGCTAATCGTGCGTCCGAGGTAATCAAGCATCTGCGTGCGATGTTCGCAAAAAAGGCGCCGACGATGGAGATGGTCGACCTTAACGATGCAGCGCGAAAAGTGATTGCCTTGTCTTCTGCCGAACTACGACGGCGCGGCGCGGAGTGGCAGACGGAATTCACGGAGCCTCTCCCGGCCGTTAGCGGAGATCGCGTCCAACTGCAGCAGGTCATTTTGAATTTGCTGCTAAATGCTGCTGATGCAATGGCGGAAATTGAGGACCGCTCGAGAACGCTTCGAGTTCAAACGCTGCTAGAAGGTGGCGATAGGGTCAAACTCCTCGTTCGAGACTCTGGCGTCGGACTGGATCCGCGCGCTATCGAGAAGCTGTTCGAAGCGTTCCATACAACAAAAGCGCATGGATTGGGCATAGGGCTTGCGGTCAGCCGATCAATTATCGAGAGTCACAAGGGACAGCTGTGGGCCACGGCGAACGATGGGCCGGGCGCGACATTCGGTTTCTCCATTCCTAGTGCCTCCGGCGCCGTGACCGATACGGCTGCCACGAAGTGAAGCAAATCGATCGCGTACGGGTGCTAGCGGAATCCGGTTGTCAAATCTCTAATCTTCCGCAAATGTCCCTCGCGCGCGTCGTTGGGATTGACATGGAACTTGCGCTTAGATCCGGTTTGCATCAGCGGATCGCTCAGAGCGACGTTAACCGGACGCACAGCGAGCGGACGGGCAATCATGTCAGCGTAGGCATACCAAGTGGCGTGCCCCAACAGTGGCGCGACGATGAGCATTCCCGCAAGCAGTGGTGCATAACCGATGATCGTCACCACCAAGATCAGCGCACTCCATAAAATCATAGCAGGAATGTTTCGAAGTACAGCGTGGACGCTCGCACGCATTGCTTGTCCGACTGAGGCACCCTGATCGACTATCATTGGGATCGTAACGACGGATACCGTGAACACCGCCGTGGCCAGCAATCCACCCACGCAAATGTACCCCAAGACTTGCGATCGATTCGTCGAATCGAGGAATCCACGGTACAGCGTCTCGCTCATGTCGGGGGCTGCTACGTGGAATACTGCGCTGAGCAGAAGCGCGGAGATGAGGAACCACCCCGCGGCGCAGATCGCCAGAATCACACCGAACTTCATCAGCGCTGGTGCGTTTCGAACGAATCCCTCCAACGAATCTTCAAAGCTTGCCGACAGGCCCAGTGAATAGCGCCGTGACATCTCGCAGAATCCTGCAGACATCAGAGGACCCACCAGCAGAAAGCCGGAGATCGCCGCAGCGATGTAATAGGGATGCGTGCCGCAGAGAATCAGAAGGGTCCAACCGAGCCCCAGTATCAGTGCGCCACACCCAAGGCTTGCTCCCCAGTTCCGGCGCACGTCGCGCCAGCCGTTCCGCAACCACAAGAAAGGCGCGTAAAGTGGTACTTGAGTAGCCTCGGAATTCAGCGTGCGATGCTGACCAGTGACGAGCGTACTGTCCATGGCGCGATCCTCCGATTTGGTGGGGTAGCGGCCTTGAGTCTATTCCGATTTGTAACGCGAGGTACAAGCCCGTTGCGCGACTCAGTTGTGCGTCGCAAACAATGGATCGGGGACTTGTCATGTGCGTGCGCCGAGACGCGCCAGGGGTACCGCTGCGCAACACACCTTAGAGTCTCGTGGATGCTGAAGCCATATGGCACCCGTGTTGCGGTTATGGAGTAGAAGTCTGCGGCCATCAAAGGAATTGCTTCGGCCGCAGTCAGATGAGGATTCAACTCGACGCCCGTTATGCGAAGTCGGCCCATGGGCAATCATTGAAAGGCCCGCCTTATTAGGCGCGTGCGCCGTGAGCCGCTACGAGGAGAAGTGGGACCGAGTGATCGTCAGCTCTGTGCCCCAAGGGGCCAGTCTCCAATGTCCGCACGGGTCAGATTGGAAAGCGCAATCCGGGTCTACTAATGGCAGGGGGATATCCATGGCCATCGCGATATTCAACACCGTGAACGACTGACAGCTTTTCCTTGTTGACATTCACAAGATCCCACTGGAGAGTTGGAGGTGCATTTTTTTGGAGGTAACTCCGCCTTCTTACGAGACTCGGCTGTGGCTCATCGCGCCTCGCCTTTTTGCGTTGCCCTCTCAACAAGTTAAGGAGATATTCAATGCCGACGATCAAAACCCGAGACGGTACCGCGATCTACTATCGTGACTGGGGTTCCGGACCGCCTATCGTTTTCTCGCACGGCTGGCCATTAACCGGCGCGGCGTGGGAAGCGCAAATGCTGTTTTTCAACGACAAAGGCTACCGTACCATCGCCCATGACCGGCGGGGTAATGGCTATTCCGATCAACCTGGGTCCGGTAACGATGTCGACACCTGGGCCGACGATCTGGATGCCCTCATCAACGCCCTCGATCTTCGTGATGCAGTATTGATCGGGCATTCGACGGGAGGCGGGGAACTAGCCCGCTACATCTCGCGCCATGGTACGTCGCGCGTCTCCAAAATGGTGCTGCTCGATTCGATCGTGCCGGTGATGATGCAACGCGACGGTATAGCCGGGGGCGCTCCCAAGGCGGTAATCGACAGCATTCGCAAAGGCGTCGCGCATGATCGCTCATCGTTCTACCAGGAGTTGTCGGCACCGTTCTTCGGCGCCAATCGCCCAGGTTCGCCCGCGACACAAGGCATGCGCGACTTGTTCTGGTTTCAGGGCCTGCTCGGCGGCGCCAAGGCTCAGTATGAAACGACCTACAGCTGGGAACTCGACTACACTGCCGATATCGCCAAGTGCGATAAGCCGCTACTCGTCATACACTGCGAAGACGATCAGATCGTGCCGATCGGTCCGACTGGCCGCCGCGTACCATCTGTCGTTCCTCACGCGATCCTGAAAGTCTACGAGGGTGGCGCTCACGGTATCGCAATCATCGATCCTGAGCGGGTCAACGCCGACTTTCTCGCCTTCATCAAAGGTGAGATGAAAAAATGAGCGGGGCTGTGGCGATTTAATGCAAGCCGACGCGGATCAGAAATTGATTCTTCCGGCGTGCTGGTGTCCGCCACCATAGGCATGGTCGGTCGATGCATGGTGCGGACGGTTGCGGAGCGAGCGCGGTTGTCACCGCGCCGAGAGTATCTGCACCGTTACTCATTAAGCGCAGCGTCGACCGTACGAGGTCGGCGGCGACCGCTTCGCCGGGCGGACTGGGACCTGGGAGTGCGAGACAGTCAACGAATGCCCGCTTCCGGGTCGTGTGACCCGCCTCGGTAACGTCCGCTCTTCGCCGTCTGCTGACCGATTGGCGCCAATCTTCATCGAGGATAACCCTCGATAGGCCGCGCTTATCGAAGCGTGCGCGCCCACGCTCGTTGTATTGTAAAATGCGCTACAGCGTGATAACATTCCATCGTCAGCCTGCAAAATCATTTGGAAATCTAAATGCGAAGCCCTGCGAAAAAGAACGAATATCCCTTGTCGATGCGCTTACCCGAGCAGGACATCGCGATCATCGATCGTGCGGCGGATTTGCGTGGCTCTTCGCGAACTGAATTTGTCAGAGAGGCAGCAGTGCGTGCCGCTGAAGCAGTCATCATGGAAAATACACTGCTGCGCATGAGTCCACAGGGCTTTGATCGCTTTATGACGCTGATCGCGGCGCCGGCGAAAGCGGTTCCCGCCATGGTCAAACTTCTGAAGCGCAAGTCACCCTGGGAAACGGGTGGCAAACGGGCTTGAGCACTGCAGGTGGCGCTCTCTAATCCTGAACTGCTAACCGCGGAGCATGATCTTTCACAGTTTACGTGCGGCAAGCCGGCACTTGATCTTTGGCTCAAGACTCGCGCACTGTCAAATCAACAGAAGGGATTTACCGTCGTTATGGTGGTGCACGACTCGGGCCGCGTCGTGGGTTATTACGGACTCGCGCCTACCGCTGTTGCGCCCGCGGGCATGCCGCGCTCTATCCGCACAGGCCAACCGCCAAACCCGGTCCCGTGTCTTTTACTTGGCCAACTGGCGACGGATCGAGAATGGACTGGCAGGGGTATCGGTACGGGGCTGTTGCGTCACGCACTTACGCGTTCGGTGGCGGGAGCGCACTTAGTTGGCGGCCGGGCTCTGCTTGTCAACGCGTTGGACGAAGAAGCCGCCGTGTTCTGGCGGCACCATGGGTTCATTCCTTCACAGGACGATCCTTTTATCTTATTTCGCTCCATCTCGGACATTGCCGCATCCCTGACGAAGGCGGGAATTAGCGCGCCTGCGCGATAACCCCACGACATTCAGATTTCGCTCTACTTCCCGGTTGCGCTCGATTAGAAGAATGCCAAAAGCGGTCACCTCGGCGCCCCCACCGCCGCATCCGCTTCTTCTAGGGAAGTGGTTAACTGGAGAAACGACGTCTAGTGAAGTGGTTAGCTGAAATCCCCCAGCCCGTTTCGGTCTGATGTCCGTCGCTGATCGGAGCATCGTGGAAATCAGGGACTTGTACATTGATGTCGAGCCGCCTGGCGAGCGGCCTTCGTTCGCCAGGCTG
>DATNKA010000841.1:0-5970 GCA_035603655.1 Candidatus Acidiferrales bacterium
GTCTCCGCCGAGACGCCCGACGTAATCGCTGACACGCAGATTACTTCTCAAGCCCGCGGCTACCTCAACCAGCAATTGATCTCCCACCGCATGGCCCAGAGAGTCGTTTACCTTCTTGAAGTTGTCGAGATCGACATAGGCAATCGTAAAAGGCCGACGATGGCGGAGGCTTCTAGCAAGCTCTTTATCAAGTGCCTCATAAAATGCTCGGCGGTTGGGAACGGTAGTCAGTGGATCGATGCGGGCTAGTTCGTGCTCTTTGGCCAGCAAACTTTTCAAGCGGGATTCACTCTGGCTGAGCGCCTTCTCCACCTTCTCTCTGGAATGCAGGTTACTAACTGTGCCCCAATACCCAAAAACGCAAGCAAGCACAGCAATTACGGAAAAGGCGGCAATCGCATTTAGAGTCGATCTTGAGACCTTGGTAGCCTCAGAGGTCCGGCCCACCAGTAGGCTTTGTTCTTCCGATTTCATTTCGAGAATGATGTGCAGCACACGACTTCGCTGGTCGTTTGCGCTGACCTTACCGCCTGAGATTAGATTCAATTTTAAGATACGGGCCTTCTGACGAGAATTGTCCGAGGTCAATCTGCCTAAACGGAAAATATGCTCGCGAAAGTCGCCATTTTCAGATAAAGGTTGCTCGGGACCAAGCTCCGCCATGCTATTTCGCGTCGCTTCCAATTCTGCGATCACCTCATCGGTGTGAGCAACCCAGACACTAGCTGTAACTAGGTTTTGTGCAGTTCTGTACGACAGGCCGGCGACCGCCACCAGTGCAAGTATCATGGCGAGGAAACCCGCGGCCAAACGGACGTGGAAATTCCGGATCATTTTGAATACATCTCTCAGTCTAGCTTGGGTTGCGACAGTCTGGTGAGGAGATCCCGATTACGAAGGTACTTCGTTTTGCTAGGCAGTCACCTCTTCACACGACCGCAAACGAAACTATGGATTCCTTGTGCGCTCAAGTTACCTACTCCGGGAGAAGCGATGCCGACCCCCGATGGTTGACGTAACAGTCGTAGCACTCACCCCTTTCGGAGCTGTATGTCTTCGGTTCCGTCTCGACATAGCGCGGCCAATCATTTCTCTTTAAAAGCCTCGTCAGACCGTTGGCCTTGAGCCATTGCACTACCACGTTGAGCTTCGTCCACTTCGGCTCCGAAGGCACAGTGCCTTGAAACTTTCCTCCGGCCTCATTGGAGTTTCCGAGGATGGCCTTTCGCACCGTTTGCTCCGCAGGCAGTTCCGCCGCCAAGACCGTCGCCTGTTTTGCTTTTGCGTGTCTTTCTTCTGTTTCTCAACCTGTTATTCCCTGGCCTCTTTCTCTTTTTTCGATTCGCTGTTCCACAGCCGCGATGCGTTGCTTGAGGTCGTGAGCCGTGGCTTCGTGCTGCTGTTTTCAGTTGTTGTAGTTGCCTGTTGTAACGGGCCAATTTGCTGCCTACGAGCGGACAAGATCAGGCAAGGAAATGACCGAAGCCGCCGCTTCAGATCCTTGGGTGAGACGGCAGTCATCTAAACTGCCTCCTCTCAACTGCTCCGATGGTTGTTCCAGGTCATGAGAAGGCCGAACCCTGTTCGGAGCGCTGTTCTTCGAGCATTCGTAATTCCACTGCGAGCCGCCTCACTAAAACTTGAGCTGCGCTCTCCAGCAGAAGGACTTAAACACTAACTGTTTAGCGAAGAACTGCTAATCCTTCAAATGCGCAATCGCAGTCGGCGTCAAGAGGTTGGCAGGTGCCAAGTCATCTGTAGCTACTGAGCATTCACACGACCGACTAGGGTTTGGCGCACAGGATGTTTCACCGCGTCGCCCACAAGTTCTCTCGACCTTAGGCAACCAAGCGGCTTTTCGTGCATTTGTGCAGTAAACTGTTTCAGGCGATGCAGTACAGGGGAGGTTGAATACTGTGAATATTTTCCGACGTGCGGCAGGGTTCTCTAGGTCCCCAATGAGCGGGTGGAGTTTGGTTTTGCTGTTGTCTTTAGCTCTGTTGTTGGCGACCCTGCCTCAGAAGCTGTGGGCCCAGCAAGACGCGTCAGCGCCAGACACCCAGGCACCGGCGTCGGCCGCTCCAGCGCGCTACACGCAGCTGAGTTCCGACCAGTTGGAGCAGCTGGTCTCGCCGATTGCGCTATATCCGGATTCGCTGGTGTCGCAGATCCTGGCGGCGTCCACATTTCCCGAGCAAGTCGTCGAGGCCGATCGATGGGTGCAAGCGCATCCCGACTTGAAAGGCGAGGATCTGGGCAAAGCTGTGGACCAAGAGTCTTGGGACCCGAGCGTGAAGGCGCTGACCGCGTTTCCATCCGTACTGGGAAATATGGATAAGAATCTTTCCTGGACATCGTCGCTGGGCGACGCCTACTACAACCAGCAGCAGGATGTGATGGATGCGGTGCAGGAGATGCGCCGGCGAGCGCAAGCAGCCGGCAATCTTAGGACCACGACGCAGCAAACCGTGACGACGCAAGATTCGAACATTGTCGTTGAGCCCGCCGATCCTGAGGTTGTTTACGTTCCCGCGTATGATCCGTGGTTGGTCTACGGAGATCCCATCGTCGCGTGGCCGGGGTGGTATCCGTATCCCGGCATCTGGTTTGGCGGTCCGTCTCTGTCGTTCGGATTCGGCTTCGGAATCGGTTGGTTCGGCGGCTTTGGATGGGGCTGGGGCCATTGGGGATTCGACTGGCATAACCATTACGCAACTTTTGATCATGGTCGGTACCACTCTGGGAGCACCACGTTCTACAACCGAAACAACTACTACCACGGTGGAGCCGCACACGATGGATTTAACGGCGGGCGCGGTGGGTTTGGTAGCGACCACGGCGCAGCTAGGCCTTTCAACGGAGACAGCCGCGCCGCCCGAGGATACGCCGAGCCCCGCGGTCAGAGCGGCGTCCGCTCAGGTGCATTGAGCGGCTACGGCCACGGCGGAGAGGAAAGGAGCTACTCGTCACGCGGAGGCGCCAGCCTCGGTGGCGGCGGAAGCTTTCATGGCGGCGGTGGCGGAGGATCTCACGGGGGAGGCGGCGGGCGACGGTAACCGAACATTTTTTGGTTATTTCCTGATTGATCTTGAGATTTAGAAATGGAGAGAGACCATATGCGTCGCGCGAGGTTAAACGGGGGCAAATCTGATTCGACCAGTCTTCCTAAATTAGCCGCGGTCGCTATTCTTGCGCTCGGGTGTTTTGCCGCCCATTCTATGGCGCAACAACCGGGCCAGAGAACCTTTTCGTCTCCTGAGGAAGCGAGCAATGCATTCGTCGCGGCGATGCAGGGTAACGACGAAAAGGCGATGCTCGATATTCTCGGAGCAGACGGAAGGCAAATTGTTTCGTCCGGAGATGAAACCGAGGATGCACAAACCAGAGCAAATTTCGTCGCGAGATATCAGGAAATGCACCGCCTGGTGAAAGAGCCGGACGGAACCACCACCTTATATATCGGGGCAAAGAACTGGCCCACGCCCATACCACTCGCGAACAAAGGTAATTCGTGGTATTTCGACACCGAGGCCGGGAAGATGGAAATTTTGTACAGGCGAGTTGGCCGGAACGAAATGTCCACGATTCGTGTTTGCCAGGAGCTGGTAGCGGCGGAAAAAGAATACTACGCCACGCAGCACCGCGAGTACGCCGCAAAAATCTTCAGTGATCAAGGCCAACACAACGGCCTCTTTTGGAAAGCTGCCGATGGCGAACCCCAGAGTCCCATCGGGCCGCTCGTGGCCGCGGCCGTTGCCGAAGGCTATGCCAAAAGCCAGGGCGGACCTCCGACTCCTTACCGAGGGTACTATTACCGCATCCTAACGCGTCAGGGGAGAGGTGGCTTGGGCGGCGTGAAAAACTACATCGTAAGCGGCAGGATGACCGGCGGTTTCGCGTTCGTAGCCTATCCGGCAGCATACAGGTCGTCTGGCGTGATGACCTTCGTCGTTGGCGAGGATGGCGTGGTATATCAGAAGGACCTCGGCAAGAAGACCGATGTTCTCGCCAAAGCTATGAAGGAATACAATCCCTCTTCCAGTTGGAAAAGAGCTGAGGAGCAGGTGGTGGAAACTGCTGGCGAGAACAAACCCAAGTAAGGCGGCATTCGTAGCCGCGCTTGAGTCTGATGCTTGCCCCATATCGGATACTGGCTGGCAAACGGCCGCCGCCCTTTCTATCACTCACATTATTGCGATAGAAACCAATTCTATCGCTCATGGCTTCCAGCCTTTTTGCAACGTCAGCCTTATCAATAGGCTAGAAAACGGCGGGACCACCCCAATGAACATCAGCGCACCGCATTGATTGCACCACATTAATTAAGGAGGCAGCCGCGCCTGCTCTGTCGGCAGCTTTCCGAGAATTTCCGACCAAAACGTACGCTTTACCGAAGCTGATGTTCTGCACACAGGAGACGCGTTCTGGAATCGCAACTATCCTTTTTGTCGACTACTCGACCGGAGGCAGCATCGATGGCGAGATTCGCGCAGCGGAAACCAACCTTTCGAAAGTCAGCGCGACCACGATTGTGATTCCAGGCCATGGCGCAGTCACGGTGAAGGCGGATCTCACGCTGTTTCGCGATGTGCTGGTCGATGCGCGCGAGAAAGTCGCCAAGCTCAAGAAGCAGGGCAGGACTTTGGCCGAGGCGATCGCAGCCAAGCCAGCCGCCCGCTAGGACGCGGAGTGGGGGCAATCTTTTCCAGAGTCCCAAGTCGTTCTTGGGATGGATGTATCAGGGTGTCTGAAAGGCTGACGCAATCTGCCATAATCACAACTGTGTGTGGGCGCTACCGATTGTCGCGAAGAAAGCAGCTCGTTGAAGAATACTTCGACAGCGCAGGAGAAGAGGACTGGCGTCCCCGCTATAACGTAGCTCCCGCTCAGTCCGTCCCTGTCATCCGTCAGAATCCCAAGGAACCACGGCGAGTGTGGTCGCTAGCGCGTTGGGGACTTGTTCCCTGGTGGGCAAAAGACCCTTCCGTAGGCGCTAGCATGATAAACGCGAGATCGGAAACGGCGGCGACGAAGCCGGCATTCCGCGATGCGTTGAAATTTCGCAGATGCTTGATTCCCGCAGATGGGTTTTATGAGTGGAAGGGGCTTGGAAAGGAAAAACAGCCGTACTGCTTTGAGGTCAATGCAGGTCAATTGTTCGCATTTGCGGGGATCTGGGAAAGATGGAAAGATCCGACCGGCAGGTTTCTGGAGACGTGTTCGATTCTGACGACAACTCCCAACGCTGTGACCTCTGCCGTTCACGACAGAATGCCAGTCATACTTGATCGGGACAATTACGATTTGTGGCTTGATCCAGGCATGAAGAATGCAGACGCGGTATCCGACATATTGAAGCCCTACAACGCTGAGTTCATGAGCTGCCATCCCGTAAGCAATCGAGTCAACCACGCGGCCAACGATGACGAAGAATGTTCGATGCCCGTGAAACTCGTTCAGAGCCTTCTTTTCCCGTAGGCCAATGAAACAACATTCAAAGAAGACTGACAAACCGACGTCCCGAGACGCACTTAAGGGAAATTATGATTATGTTTTGCTCAAACGGCGAAAGTAGCCCACTTCTCCATGGCACGAGCAAGCGGAAATATCGGTAAACTGTATCGTTCCCGGCGAGATGTTGTGAGAGCTCTAATAAGGCTGTCACCAAAGATAGGCTGGCATGGGTGATAGCATCGGTTTCGTATTTTGGGCGACCCTGGCAAGACTCGAACCTGCATCTGTCGAGGTGACTTTCGATGAGTATTCATGTAGTGAAATTAGGGGAGAATCTGTCTCGAATCGCACAGCACTACGGGGTGAGGTACTGGGCCAACATTTATCTGGCTGGTGAAAATGACGACTTGCGCTCCAAGCGCTCCAATCCAAACTTGATCTGTCCTGGCGACAAGGTCGTGATTCCCAGCAGGGAATCCATTGCCCGGTTGGAAACCCGCGCCGAAGTGAATTACG
>DATNKA010000842.1:0-13264 GCA_035603655.1 Candidatus Acidiferrales bacterium
TCCTCCATACACCAGCCACGGGTCATACTCAGGCACGTAAACAACCTCCGGGTCGGCGGGTTCGATCACAATGGTCTGCCCCTGCTTACTTACTTTCTCTTGCGACGTGCTTTTCAAGTTGCCCGCCTTCTCCGCACGGTCGCGCATTACTTGAACAGCATTCATCACGTCCTGCGATTGATTGACGTAAGCATCGCCCAGTGACGAGGTCCAGGACAGATTTTTGTCCATGTTGGCGAGCACCGAAGGAAATTCCACGAGGGCCTTCACGCTGGGATCCCAGGGCTGCTGGTCGACTTCTTTGCCGAGCTGTTCACCCTTAAGATCGCCATGTTGCTGCAGCCACCGGTCGGCTTCCACAACTTGATCAGGATAGGTTGCCGCTGCCAGGATCTGTGCCACCAGCGCATCGGGGTACAATGCGATCGGCGCGACCAGTTGCTGCAACTGTTCCGGCGTCTGCGGCGCAGCCTGGACCGGTGACTGCTGCGGGGCCTGAGTCGCCGGCGGTGCGGCGGACTGGTCTGCCTGAGCGGCGAACCCCTCCGGCGCAGTGGCCAACCCAAGACAACCAGAAAGCAAGAGTGACAAACTCTGTTTTAGAAGCTTCACAATTAAGTCTCCTTGCGACGGGGCTGCATCACCGCCTGGCTCCGCCAGATCCACTGTTAGTTGGCCGCGTCGATGGCACTGCCTGAAACAAACTGCCGAAATGTGAGTGGACACGCCGGATGGCTGCATTGACAGGCGATTTCCGCATCGTCGCTGCCCGCGTCACGACACGTTTCTCCGCAGTATTCGTCTCCACTTCGCGCATCACAGAGGCAAGGTAAGTGCGCGCACTTGGCTGTCTTTTGATTCGCCATTACGTTCCGTCCTTTCGAGCTCCGCGCCTTTTCGTCACGAACCGGCAACGCATGACGTAGCGCCGTTCCCTGCCCGACCGAGGCAGCTTGAGGGAATCCTCCGAACGTGCAGTCTCGGCGGCTACGTCACTCGCATAAATGCATGCAGCTCTCCAAACCTCGCTCCGTCGCTAAGTCGAGACCTCTCAAGGTCTTGTCGGTTATCTGGCGAAGACAACCGACGGCTCCGAGTGTCGGCAAGCTGATATTGCTGTCGGTATTTGGACGGCACGAAGGTTGTCATCTTCGGGTCTGAAAACACCTGAACAAACGAAACATGCCTGCGGTTGTGAGCGAATATGAGTTCACACGATGGATCGACGATCGAAAAACTCCGGTCATCCATCCCCAGTCGATTATCGAAGCCAAGCCGATATGTATCATTAGAATGGCTGGTTTTCAACGATTCACAAGAATTTGGATTCCTACGGGATGAGCCGAACATTTCCTATCGTGGGTATTATGAGCAATAAACATCTGAAACTGGAGCCTCACCGATGAGCTTTGAACCAATTGAAAACTACGGCGTGATTGGCAACATGCGCTCGATTGCGCTCGTGGGTGTAAACGGTTCAATCGACTTTCTCTGCTACCCGAATTTCGATTCTTCCACCGTGTTTGCGGCGATACTCGATGATGAGAAAGGTGGCTGTTTTCAGATTCAGCCGCAATTCAAAGAAAAGCGGGTACGGCAGCTGTACTTGCCCGACACAAACATTCTGCTCACGCGCTTTCTTGCAGAGGAGGGTGTGGCCGAACTCACTGACTTCATGCCCATCGGGTCCGACGGGGAGGAACCGAATGAGATTATCCGCACCCTGTCGGTTATCCGAGGCGAGGTTGATTTTAAGGTGCGGTGCCATCCCCGATTTAGCTATGCAATGTGTGAGCACACGGTGAGTGTCGGCGAGCGATGCGCGATTTTCTCGCCGGCAAGCGCTGACTGTCCCCCAATGGCGCTGTACTCCACCACTCCGCTGCGACAACAGTCCCTGGATGTAATCTCCGAGTTCAGGCTTCGAGCCGGCGAGCGCGCGACATTTGTCTTTGGTGGAGTTCGCCCCCAAGGACAGCCGCCCGAGATGGAGTTCGTCGACCAGCGCTTCCACGAGACCGTGCGGTTTTGGAAGGGGTGGATTGCGAAATCAAAATACAAGGGCCGGTGGCGAGAAATGGTCAACCGTTCAGCACTGATGTTGAAGCTGCTCACTAGCTGCGAGCACGGATCGTTGATTGCAGCGCCGACATTTTCTCTGCCGGAACAAATTGGGGGGCCGCGCAATTGGGATTATCGCTTCACCTGGCTGCGAGATGCGACATTCACGCTTTATGCGCTAATCCGACTGGGTTTCGTCGAGGAGGCTGAGGCCTTTATCGGCTGGCTGAAGGGGCGGCTCGGTGACGATGCGGAACGGGGACCGTTGCAGGTAATGTACGGGATCGATGGCAGCCAGAAGCTCGATGAGGTGGAGCTGAACCACCTGCAAGGCTATGAACATTCGCAGCCCGTGCGTATCGGAAACGCAGCTTATCAGCAGTTGCAGCTGGATATTTATGGCGAAATGATGGATTCCATCTATCTCGCAAACAAGTACGGGGACGCAATCTCCTATGCCGGATGGCAGGACGTTCAGCGAATCCTGGAGTGGCTGGGCAAGAACTGGCAGCGGCCCGATGAGGGCATCTGGGAGGTGCGTGGCGGAGCGCGAGAATTCCTGCACTCGCGACTGATGTGCTGGGTGGCTTTCGATCGAGCCCTGCGACTGGCGCAGAAACGCTCGCTTTCGGCGCCATTCGGCGCTTGGCTGCGAACCCGCGACGCGATCCGCGCCGACATCTTTACAAATTTCTGGGATGATGAACTGCAATCGTTTGTGCAATCGAAAGGGACGAAGGACCTCGATGCGTCGGTCCTGCTGATGCCACTCATGCGCTTCATCAGCCCGGTCGATCCGATGTGGCGTTCGACGATGAAAGCGATTGAGGCACGATTAGTCGAGGATACTCTGGTCCGGCGCTACGAGGCGGAACGCACCCATGTGGACGGGATTCCCGGCGGAGAGGGTAGCTTCACGGCATGCTCGTTCTGGTATATCGAATGCTTGGCGCGCGCTGGCGAATTGGAAAAGGCTCAATTATTGTTTGAGAAACTCTTGGGATATGCCAATCATCTTGGCCTCTACTCGGAGCAAATTGGTCCCAGCGGGCAACATCTGGGAAACTTCCCGCAGGCATTCACCCATCTGGCGCTGATCAGCACCGCGACTTACCTCGACAGAGTCCTTTCCGGCAAGGACGATTCAGTCTGGCGCTAGCATGTTGGAGAAATGGCCTCGTCGAGGCTTGGACGGTTCTTGACATTTATGAGATCGCGTCCGCCAAGGGTCTTCCTCGCTTTGAACACATCTATCGAATCTTCCACGGCGACCACTCCGGCCAATGGCTCATCGCCTCTTCGGCCCACGCCGTCGATTTCTCCGCGTGGCAGGTCGTACATGGATTGGGAATCTTGAACTGATCCGTCATCGCGGGCGTGATGAAGCGGAACGTATGCGCATGCACGTAGGCGCCGGGAACGCCTTCGGTTTCGATCTTCGGCATATGACAAGCCACGCACTCGCTTCCCGGACTGCCCACTCCATGATGTGTGTGCTCTTCTACCGTTGTCGTGTGGGGGCCGTTTGGCGATGTGGGACCGTGGCATTCCATGCAGAGCTGGTTTCCCGGCGCCCGCAGCTGCGCCCGGTTCTCCGTGCCGTGTACATCGTGACAGGACGAACACATGATGCCGTGCTCGTACATAACACTCTGGGCAAAGTCGTTGCCTTGCATGCGATTCTTGTGCGCTGTGCAATCGGGGAAATAATAGAAAGCGGTTTGCCCCGGCGCGCAGTCCTCAAGCTTCCAGAAATCCCGCAACCGCAGGCCGACACGGTAACCCACCGGCCAATCGTAGTACCGACCTTCAATTGGACTGGTAACCGGCCGCCCTTGCGAATGGCAACGGATGCACGTGTCATTTCCCGCTATTGAATCCATTCGTCCCGGGTTCAGAATATTGCCGCGCGTCGGATGCGCAACGTGCTCACTCCCCGGACCGTGGCAAGCCTCACAGCCAACATTCCACTCCGCGATCTGCTTGCTGTGAATGTTGTAGTCGACCGAATGGCAACCGTCGCACGTCGGTCCCGTCGGCCGCTGCATGTTGTCCGGCGGATAGAACTCTCCCCACCAGTCCGCTCCATGCGACGGCACCATGTAGGGCAGCCACTTCTGCGTGCCCACATCCCACTGCACCGGCAGAGGAAAATAGTCATCTCCGACTTTCGTGAAATAGCGTTGCTTCCAGATGCTCCCATACACGAAGGCCACTTGCTCTTTCGAAAACTTCGCCACCGTGTTGGTCTCAAGCTTGGGGATGATGGCCTCAGGATGCTTGCGCGGATCTCGGACTACATTGGCCATCGGTGTGCGTTTCCAACGATCATAGATCTGCGCGTGGCACTTCTCGCAAGCTTGTGATCCCGCGTAATGCGCGCTCGAGCCCGTAGTTGCTTGCTGGGCGAACTCTATCCCCGTCAGCGGACCCAGGCTGCGAATGAACACGACCAGATTCCAGATGGCGCCCAACGATTCCCGTTGTGCATTGCGCCACGCCGGCATTCCGGTAAGCGAAACCCCGTTTTCAATGATGTAGTGCAGCTCCCCATCGCTCAGCCTTTGAGTGGCGGGGGCGCGCAGGTCTGGCACTCGCGGGTACAGGTTCAACCCCATTTCCGTCTTCCCACTCCCATCAAGGCCATGGCAAACCGAACATCGTGAGAGGAATTCCTCTCGCCCCTTCCGCAAGGACTCGGAACTTTCTGTAACTGGGCTCTTTGCGATCCGCTCGCGCAGCGGAATTGCAAAATTTCGCACCCTCCGGGCAAGCACGCGCTCGAAGAAGGTGGGCGTCGACGTAGCCCGAAACCCCCGTCCAATCAAAAGCGCCAAGCCTAGAATCGACAGGCCCGCGATTCCGCAACAGGCAAGAAGAATTGCCCTCCAGATCTTCATTCCCCTGATTTCCCCAAAATACTGCGCGAAACACATCCATGATGCCGCTTGTATGACTCGCCGCCAGTTGCCGATCGATAATAATAGTAATCAAAGCGTCTGCAGATTTTGTCAAACTCAGGTCACCTTGGAGTATGCGCCATACGCGCGGCACTCGAAGCGGACCTGAGATGGCCTGCTAAGTCAAAAGGCACGCCGACAAATTCCGACGAAGCTGGGGGACGGCCTGCCGTATCGGATTGTCAGGATCGCGGGGTGGAGACTCAATCGCCCATTAATGCTGCAACTGGATGTAGTGCTCATAGCCTTACGTCGCAAAGCACAAAGCGCGATCAAAAAATCGGTCGAGCGGGCGCAACAGGTCCATCTCGCGGTAAATTTCAACGGAGTTCCGATTGAACCCCTGTCGCCGCAGGAATTCCCCAGAGATGTGCCTAGGTTACGGTAATCGTCCAGCAGAAGTCGGGAAGCGCGACCCTCACCGATCTCAAGCTAACACCCTTCTCGATGTCGTCCCCCGACTTGGCAAGCAACCAGCCGCTCAAGTGCCGGAAGATCTCGTCGATTCGCAGCCGCCGTTGCTCGACCAGGACTTTGCGCACATCAGCGGGGAGCGGGGAGGCCCCGAGTTTCGCGACCAACTCGACCGTAAGTTCGTGGGAATAACGCGCAACCACCCAAACCAAGCTTAGCGCGATCATGCCAGCCTCTTGACCTGATCCGATCCGGATTCTGGAGGGTCCGACGAAAGCAAAAGTCGCGACCGGGCCAATATTGTCTTGTTCCGCACTCCCGGGCGGCGCGGAGATCGGGGGTGGCGCGGCGGGCGGGGCAAAGTCGCGTGATTCTTTGTACGGGATGGGCGCGGATTGTTGATGACGCTGAGGATATGGTCAATGGTCGCGCCGTCGTAGAGAAGCAGAGGCCAATCCGGGGCGAGGCGGTCGAGCAGTTCGTGGAATGCGGGCTTAGCGGGTACCTTGGGACTTGTCATCAAATATGCCTTCGAAACCTGTCGACTTCCTCTTGGATCGAGGTTTCGCTCGAGCTGAAGGCTCTTCCATCTGGCTGCACCTCAAGTGGTGGCAGTTTCATTCTTACATTGCCAGTTACTTTCCAGAGCCTCTTGTGCCAGGGTTTTTGGCGGGGCGTGCGATGCACATGGCCATCCGTGAATGAGGAAGGGCTATGGCCAAAGCACACCGCAATTCGCGCCCCACAATCAAGGTTTCCGCAACCCGCCCCATAACAGCATCGCGAGTGCCGCGGTCATAACCAAGAGATCTATCCGCGCGCTATCGAGGCTGAAATCCATGACGGAGAGAAAGAACAGCGCAAGCAATGGAATCCGCGTTACCCCGGTCATCGTTGTTATCAACCCAAGTCTGCGGCCGAAGCCTAGTTCAATCCCGGCCACGTCTTACTTTTGCCAACCGCCTCCCAAGTTTGATAGATCTCGACCAGAGCTACAAACTCACTCGACTGCGCCCGTGCGGCATTAAAGTAATTCGTTTCGTTGCTCAGCACTTCCGATAACTGGCGGCTCCGCCTCGATAGCGTGTCTCAGAGAGTTGCGCCGTATCTTGAGCCGGGAACGCCAGTTGCTGCTGGCACTCCCGGCACTCGCGGTCCTTGTGATGCTCAACCAGCTCGTCTCCCCCCGATGGCCGCGGCTTCTGGACGATAACCGCGCGCCTGTGCGCTTCGCCGCTCGGACGATCTCGGCTTCTCTGAGCCCACACTCACTTGCCGCATAGAGTCGGATCCCATCGCACTTCCGATTTGCCGCAACGCACCAATTCGCGCGGCAACTACTTCGCGCCGTGAAGAGCCCAGAAGAATGGAGCACTCGTGCTCGGAATAATGCTCGAGGACCGACATCACAAAAACGAAGCGCTCGAACGGCGGGAGATCGAGAACCGCAGCAATTTCGGGTTGCCCTTTTGCCAGGGTTCTCCCATCGGCGTTGGAGTCCCAAGCATCGTTTCCCTCCGTTGACCGCGGGTTGATCATTCGCACGCCGTTCTGAATGATTGCCCGCCGAGCCCATGACCGTGCCCAGTCCTTGAAAACCGGGTACCCATTGACCGAATTCTCAAGTCCGGAGACAAAGCACTGTTGGGCCTTCTCACTATCCGCAGTCAGCAGAAAAGACAGCCGGTACAGGCTATCGGTCTCTTCGTAGAAGACCCGGCAGAAATCACCGCGGCTTGCGTATTGCGTGGGTCTCGTAAGGTGCTTTGCCTCCGGCATGTTCACCTCCGCAGTGATTCCTGCTGTTGCCTGCGCGCAAGCTGTTTCAGCAGGTGCTTGATGAGGACACCACCGTGGGAAAACTTGGCCCCCCTCTTCATCAGATCGAAGATCGCGTCTTCCCCCTCGTGGCTAATGACGGTCAAGTTGCTCAGGTCGATGACCAGTTGGCGTCCGTCAAGCTCCTGGTCTGCATTTCTCCAGGTGGTACGAAGCTCAGGAACCCAGGGCCCGACGAGGGTTCCTTCGACAATCAAAGTGCGTTGTGACGCTGTATCGGCAATGGAAATCTTGAACATGCAGCGGTTGTAACGAATGTGGACTTCGCAATATGCTTGCCAAAGCAAGATTGCCTGGCGCACCAAGCAAACTATTGAATCCATTGGGGAGCAGGAGGCGGGTGACCGGATGTGTCGGAAAATGTCGAAATCAGAATCGACAATCGTCGAGAAACGGAGACAGCCAATGTGGCACCACGGTCGAGGTCTGCTGGCCGTTCGCAGTCTCGGGATATCACGCCGCACGGTCCACGTGCGGCGACCGACGCTCGATCGGGACAGGTGTGACACTGGAACTCTTGTCTTTGTTAATGAGTCGGATACGGTGGCTTCTTGCCTCGCTAATGAGAGCATAAAGAACTGTCAGCATGAAGAAAATCGCAGCGCTGCAAATGCTCGTGAATACAATCCATCCGATCATATTAAGCACGGCATTCGGGCGTCGTATTGCACTTCATGAGAGCAACAGTCGTCGGTGGTTTTCTTCTACCAAATGAGCGGCAGATCTTATACGTCTCTCTTACCAAGAAGGTACCGTTTGCGTTTCTTATCTCAGTTTCTGGTTCGTCTGAGAGCTGCGGGCGATCGTGGGTCGGAAAATCTACTCACTACCTACAGCACGGTTCGACTCGGTTGTTTCGAGGAGCCACCCAAGGACCCCGCCAGCCGGTTGGGCCGGGGCTGACTTCCTTGCCACCGAGCAAAACTCGATAACCTTTCCCAGTTTTGGCTGAGAAACACGAATAGAAGAATTGCGAAGGCTCTTTGGTACGTAAAACTCAATCACCTTTGCCATGACAGTCTCCTTAGTGTGTAGGTCTCGGGTGGGGGACTGCAATTCAAGTTTCAAATGCTGATCGCCCTGCCAAAACCCGTCGGCAGTTAGAGCCACTTGGAATCACGCAATGGATGTTTGCGCAAAGTGCTTCAGAAAAACGCATAATCCCATCCGTGCTGTTGTCGCTCCCAAGCCACCTACTGCACACTATGTGAAGGCAACCGACGGACCAAACTGAAGCGCTCGGGACGTTTTCTAGATCGCTGAATTTAATAGAGAAGAAAAAAGTAAGCTGAGGACGCTGTCGAGATGAGAACGGTGTCGAGAAATGTCGAAGACAATCTCGACACCTGTCAACGAGCGGTGCCGGAGGCAGTGAGTCTAAAAGCAGCAGAATGGCCGGAGCCCAGCCGGGACGTTCTCCAGAAGGGCTGTCTGATGAGGATCACGCAACTCTTCGCGGGTCGATGCCCAGCTTCTTCATACGGGAAATCAGTGTCGTGCGCTTAATGTCCATGCGTGCCGCGGCACCGTCAGGGCCTGCTACTCGCCCGCTTGTGACTTTCAGGATGCGAAGGATCTCATTGCGTTCATTGGCTTCGCGCCCGCCCACCACCACCGGAGAGTTCTTGCCGTTGTTCCCCAGTTCAGCGATCGGAGCTTGCAATGCGGGCCCGTGGGTAAGGATCACGGAACGCTCAATGAAATTCTCGAGTTCACGAATATTCCCCGGCCAATGCCAACTCGAGAGCTTCCTCTGGGCTGCAGCGGGAATCGATTCGATCTGCTTCTTCATGCGGCGGCCGTACTTCTGCGTGAAGTAGCGGACCAGCAGCGGAATATCCTCCGGGCGTTCTCGCAACGGCGGAATGCGGATCGGAAAAACGTTCAAGCGATAATACAGGTCGCTGCGGAACTGACGATCCTCCATCATTTTTTCGAGGTTGCGGTTGGTCGCCGCCACCAGTCGCACATCGACTTTCTTGGTTCGGTTGCTACCCAGCCTTTCAAATTCGCGTTCCTGCAAAGCGCGCAAGAGCTTCGGCTGGATCTCGATCGGAATATCTCCCACCTCGTCGAGGAACAGCGTGCCTTGATCTGCGAGCTCAAGCCGGCCGTTCTTCTGCGTAATCGCGCCTGTGAAGGCGCCCCGTTCATGTCCAAAAAGTTCGCTCTCCAGCAATCCGCTCGGAATCGCGGCGCAGTTGAGCTTTACGAAGGTGCGCTCCTTCCGTCGGCTGCGCTCATGCACGGCGCGCGCGATCAATTCCTTTCCCGTGCCGGTTTCGCCCAGAAGCAACACGGTCGAGTTACTGGGAGCCACGGTTTCCACCAGATTCAAAACATGGCGGAGTCCCGAACTCTGCCCCACAATTCCTTCAAAGTCCATCTCGCCGCGGATTTCATCTTCCAAATACAGTTTTTCCTGCGCGAGCTTGTCTTTTAATTCGGCGATCTCTCGATAGGCCAAGCCATTCTCTATGGCGATTGCCACTTGCCCCGCAGCTTGTAATAGGAAAGCAACGTCTTCGGGACTGAACGAGTTCTCGACCCGGCTGGCAAGTGTCAGAACGCCGAACGTCCGGCCACGACTGATCAGAGGAAGCGCGCAGCCAGACTGGATGGCTTCAGCATGAATTTCAGGAGCTACCTCGGAAGTCAACTCCTCACTCATCACATCCAAAACGAGAGGCTTGCCGGTCTTGAAAACGTTACCGATCACAGAGCCCGCGATCGGGTGCAGCGAACCTTCCCTCACGAATCCCCTGCCTTCGGGAAAGTCCATCGCGAGTTGGCGTAGATGAAATTCGTCCGCGTCCGGCACCCACACCCCGACGGCGTCGCAGCCCATGACTTGGCGAATGCTTGCCGAAATCGTGCGCAGGAGATCGCGACACTCTAAGTTCGACACCAGCGTGTTCGTCATGTCCAGGAGTAACTTGAGTCGGTCGTTTTCGCGTTGCAGGTCAGGCCGCAAGGTCGGCGAACCTTGCAGGCTGACTAAATTATCTGGCATCAGCAACGAGTTCATTTAAACCTCCGGGTCAGCGTCGCATCGCTGCACGTACCAATCGCATTGGCCACGCGAAACACTGATCCATGGACCGCGCTTACAACTCCGAGATCGTGCGACGGAACGACGAGTCCCTGCTCTGTAATCTGTTTGATCTGATGTAACGAAGAAGCAAAAGGCTTCGCAGAAAAATGTCGTAATCTTCGCCACCTGTCGAATCGAGTGTCGATTCGTTCGACAAATCCATCCCCTCGGTTTCCTGCAACCGTTGCGTAACCTCCAAGTGCTCAAGTATTTGACGCGTGGGTTAGCACAAACGCAATTTTGGCATCGCGCATGCCCGTATTGATGTGCAAAACGGTTCGCGCAGCGCGAGCATCGCGACTGGGAACCGTATGCACAGATTCAAGTACGGAGGAATTTACATCATGCGACGAACTGCGATTATGCTTGCAGGTTTTGTCATTCTTTTAACTCTCGGCGCTTTGGCCCAGGAAGACCGCTCGGAGATCAGTCTCGAAGGCACAGGCTTTTTTACCAGGGATACTAGCGGCCAGGGAGTCTCGAGGACCACCTCAGACACCGGCGGATTCCTTTTGGGATACCGTTATCATATCAACCGTTGGATAGCCGCCGAGGGCGACTATGGTTTCGACCGGAACACTCAAAAATATTTCGGTAGTCTCGGAGAATCGAGAGTCCAGGCTAACGTGCACGCAGTAACTGGGGATGTAGTGGTTAACCTTCCGCTGCCGATTAGAAAGGTCAGTGCTTACGCACTCGCTGGAGGTGGCAGTCTGATCTTTGATCCCACCGGCAACAATGGCGGATTCGTTCCCGGCGCGGGCACTCAGGCCAAGGGCGCCTTCCTGTACGGAGCAGGTGCTGATTATGCCTTGACCCGACACTTCTCTTTGCGCGCTGAATATAGAGGTTATGTGTACAAGGATCCTGACTTCGGACTTCGGCCCTTGAACACCGACAGCTGGACGCACACGGCGCAACCATCCGCTGGAATCGTCTTTCATTTTTAGAACCGCTTGGGCAGTCGGGTGATCAATCCCTCCCTCCATCTTTCCCCGGCTGCCCAATGATGCGGGTGACTCGAGTCACGAGACGACAGTTTTCTCGAGAATCATTCGAAACGGAATCTGGACCCCTGGCTGGTTGAGGGAGCGGGGTGAATACTTTCTCGGGCTCCCTAGCGCACCCCCAGCCAAGCCGTAATCACTGCGCCTGTTGAACCTCTCCGCCCTGAAGGGCGAAGATTCTCAGGCTACGCCTAGGATTACAACTCTTAGCTCAGCGCCTGAAGGGTCGCACCGACCCCGCGCCTCTGGGGTTTAGACGGGGACTAACCCCATCACAGCAGCCCTTTAGGCTTAGGCTTCAGGTCCATTTAAATTACGAAGAGCAAATCTGCCGGGAAGTTGTCTGGCCGGTGGCGTACCAAGAGGATCACTATATATACGGCTTATATCTCCGCTCTGAAGGGCGGAGTTTTACGCCGCCAGGCGGATAATATAAGCATTAGAATGACACTCCGGTGCGACCGGAATTGTCCAATGCTGGCGATTTCGAAGAACCGCGAGCGCTGATTTTCGGCAGTGCTCCAGAGTCGTTTAAGATAAGATTGCATTGACGCCCACCCGCGCACCCCCCGCGGTTTAGGCAAGTATTCTCCATGCTTTGCCCAGCCTGCAAAACGCCGGTCCCTCTGTCGGAGTCTCAGTGCCCGGCTTGCGGTACAGCCACGCCGGTGGATGCGGCTGAAACCCAGATCGACGTTGAGAGCAGAAACGACGATCTGACCCTTGATGACATTCAGCCAGCGGGCTGGTCGAAGCCTTTCACGACCTCCGATGCCAATTCGTATCGACGTGTCTCGCTGATCCCCGGCTCCATCCTGGGCGGCCGCTACAAAATTCTGAAAATGCTGGGCGAAGGCGGTATGGGCTCCGTCTTTAAGGCTCACGATGAAGAGGTTGACCGGATTGTGGCGCTGAAAGTGATTCGCCCCGAACTGGCCAGCAGCATGGATATTCTGCAGCGCTTCCGCCAGGAGTTGGTGCTCGCGCGGCAGATTACGCACCGCAACGTCGTCCGAATCTATGATCTCGCCATTACTGACGGAGTGCGCTTCATCAGTATGGAATACATCGAGGGGGAGGAACTCGGTGAGATTCTAAGAAATCACGGCAAGCTGCCTGCCAAGGAAGCCGCGGAAATCATGCTGCAAGTCTGCTACGGTTTGGCGGCTGCTCACGGGGCGGGTGTGGTTCATCGCGACCTGAAGCCACAGAACATTATGATCGATAAACAAGGCCGCGCGGCAGTGATGGATTTCGGCATTGCCAGCTCCCTGGAAACCGTGGCGCTTCTGGCGCAAGCATCGCCGGCCTCCATTGATGGACCCGCCAATCTTACGCGCATCGGTTCGCTGCTCGGCACGCCGCGATATATGTCACCGGAGCAGGCGCGAGCCGAAAAACTTGGCGTCCGATCGGATTTGTTTACGGTCGGTCTGATTCTGTACGAGCTGACGACTGGTCATTTACCGCCACGCCCCGCGGGGTTGAAAGATATGCTGGCGGAGCGCGGCATCAAACAACTCCCGCCCCCAATCGAAGCCGATCCGCAGATGCCCCGCGCCTTGAACGACATTATTACCCGCTGCATTCAACTGGATCCAGCCGAGCGGTATCAGTCGACGGAAGCGCTGATCCAAGATCTGGAAACCTGGCTGGGGATCAGGAAGCCTCATGCCAGCAATTGGAAGATACTTTCTGCTCTGGCGGCATTGATCGTGCTGTTGGCTGGATCGCTGCTTTACAGTCTGCGCCCTGGAACATCTGCGGGGGCGCATTCCCCGGTGAAGATTCTGGTCTCCGATTTCAGCAACCAGACTGGCAACCCGGTACTCGATGGCACGCTCGAACCGATGTTGAGCACCGCGCTGGAAGGCGCGTCCTTTATTACT
>DATNKA010000843.1:0-2753 GCA_035603655.1 Candidatus Acidiferrales bacterium
AATATACCGCAAGCCGGCGTGTTCTGGTGGACCGGCTGACATTTGTACGGGAAGACTCGCCGAACTGTTGGATTGATCTGGCTCCGGTGCCCCTCGGAGGCACACTGGTTTCGCCGTAACCTCGCCCTGATTACCTTCCGTTACGTTACTCCCGCCTGATTTGTATGGCCCCTGGTACATTTCCCTCCCGTGCGTTGCGGAGCCGTGGCGTGGGCTGTAAACAATGAAGACAGGGAAGTGCGAAAACCGCGCCGGCAGCCGCTTCAGGCGGGGGGTTCAGAAACGCCCAGGGGGCAAATAATGCAGATAGGGGTCTACGGATCGGGATTTCTGGGCACGGTGATTTCCGCCTGTCTGGCAGACTTTGGGACTCCGGTTTCTTGTTGTCATCCGGACCGCACGCGGATGGTCGAGATGGCGCAGGGGAACATTCCATTTTTTGAAAAAAACCTGAAAGAAATCATCCGGCGAAATGTACGGGCGGGCCGGCTGGCGTATTCAACCGACATCGAGTCTTTTGCGCGCAAGGCGCAGGTCATTTTTCTGGCGGAAGATGGAGCAGAGAATCTTAGCGATGTGGTGATGCGCATCGCGCGGATAGCACCGAAGCCGCCGATTCTAACCATCGTTACACCGGTGGCCGTAGGCACGGCCTCGGCGCTGGAGAAAAGTTTAAAGGAGGCGGGGCTGCAGGGGACGATCGTATCCCAGCCTATGTTCTTCACGGATGGTTGCGCGGTCGAGGACTTTAACTGGCCGGACCGCTTGATTCTGGGGTCAACTTCGAATGAAGCGGTGCACGTACTGAAACAGATTTTTCATCCTCTGGTGATGCGTGGAGTGCCGGTGATTGTGACCAACCAGGCGACGGCGGAACTGGTTCGAGAATCGGCGACAGCATTCGTAGCCACGAAGATATCTTTCATCAACGAAGTGGCGGCGCTGTGTGAGCGAGTGGGCGCGGACGCGGTAAGCCTCGCGCTGGCTTTGGGTCTGGACAAGAAGATTGCTCCGAGGTGTCTGCAGCCGGGCGCGGGGATGGGTGGCGTGTTTGCGGAGTCCGATATGGATTCGCTGGCGCAGTTGGCCGAGACGAATGGAGTGCCTCTGAGAGTCCTGAGCGCGGCGCGGGAAGTTAACCATACGCTGGCGGATCGACTGGTCGAGAAGATTGCAGTGGCGTTGAATTCGGTGGAGAACAAGGATGTAGGGATTCTGGGGCTGGCGTTTAAACCGAACACGAATTCCGTGGCCGGTTCGTCAGCCATTCGTCTGGCGGAAACGCTGGTGGCAAAAGGGGCGCGCGTTAGGGCTTATGATCCGGTGGCGCTTGCCGATGCCAAGACGCGGCTGAACGGGTCGGTGCGTTATTGCGAAACGGCTTATGCAGCAGCCGAAGGCATGGATGCACTCGTCGTGGGCACGGGCTGGCCGGAATTCCGAGCGCTGGATTTTGATCGCATCAAGCAGCTGCTGAAGAAGCCCATTATCGTCGACACCAAGAATCTTCTGGACTCGGTGCGGATGCGCGCCATGGGATTTGAATACGTGGGTGTGGGGCGCGGGTGAGGCCGACCGCGGTTTTCGATCCCGGGGCACAACAGGAGCGCGTGACATCATATGCACGCGCTTGTTTTTTTCTTTCGAACGTTCTCGACGGTTTCTCCCTCACCTTGTTTTGTTGCCCCTTTTCCCTGCTCGTGCCGATACTGAGTTCCATGTGGTGCCGGTTTTTGGCCGAGGACTGAATGGTCCTCCCGAGTCTGGGTAGACTAGCGCCGTCTCTGGAAGGACTGGGCTTCCTGTTCTGACAGCAGGGGATGGCGGTTGTATAATCAGCGTGGCGGTGGGAATAGCTCAACTGGCAGAGCACCGGACTGTGGCTCCGACGGTTGCGGGTTCGATTCCCGTTTCCCACCCCAGATTTAAAAAGCTTAGCCACGCTTTTGTCAGTAACTGACTGAGAGCCCGCTCTGCAATTTTTCGAGCTTGCGTCTTTGAAAACATCGTTCACCGGCTCGCCGTAGACACTCATCGTTACCCGGATGTCCCCGTGATGCATCGCCCGCTTCCCGTATCCTGACATGGCTGGCCCAGCTTCTCGTCGAAGCAAAGGCGCGAGCGTGGCTTCTTTCCGTTGCGATCAGGTGAGGCGAACAGCCAATCGATGGCCGCGGTAGAGACGAAACGCAGAGACGTCCTGCTCGCGCCTCTCCCCCACCGCTTTTCAGGGGACAGAAAACTCTCTAAACTTCCCTGGTTTGCTGTCTTCGACCATTCTCATCTTGAATTTAGTTCTGCACCTGTGATCCGGGAAAACGTCACCCAGCCAGCGACCCTTGGCATAGCCGAAGAACGCCCTCGCCTTGGGGACTTTATCCCCCAAGTCAGCGATCGTAAAACTGTACAGTATTGAACAGCACAGAAGTAGAGCATTCCAGCAGAATGTCAGTTCTAACCGCTGTACGTGAAAACCCTGACACTTGTGGGGGGTTCAATGAATAATGATTTTGAAGAGTCCCGAGAGCCGAACCGGGAGCTTGTAGAATGCGCTATCGTCGAAGTGTTAGAGATCGCACAGCGCCAAGGCATCACCCCTGCTGATTTTATCCAATTGCTGGACTCCGGAATCCGACTGTCCGATTTCTTGGCGGCGCTGAAACCGCTTGCAAAAGCCAAGGACCGCATCGATTGCGATTCTTAATGCAACATCGCGGATCGCTGCCGTCCCCCCTGACTTTCGTCACCGGAGG
>DATNKA010000844.1:0-4636 GCA_035603655.1 Candidatus Acidiferrales bacterium
ATCGGCACGTGATAGTCGGGGCTCGAAAGGTTCATGTACACCTGCCGGATGGCCGAGATGTCACAGCGGACATCGTCGGCGCTGACGCGATGACGGATATCGCACTGCTGCGAGTCCACGCGGGAAGCCTGCCGGCGCTACGATTGGGGTCTTCCGAGGATGTCTCGGTCGGCGATGCCGTGATCGCCATTGGTAATCCCTTCGGACTGGGTCAATCGGTCAGCGCGGGCATCATATCGGCACGCGCGCGCGCGCTGGAGGACGATCCCTACATCAATTTTCTACAGACGGATGCCGCGATCAATCGCGGCAACTCTGGCGGTCCGCTGCTGTCGACCGCAGGCACGGTGGTCGGGGTGACCTCGGTCATTTTCTCTCCGAGCGGTGGCTCCGTTGGGTTGGGTTTCGCCATACCCGCAGAAACCGTCTCTGCGGTGATCAAGCAACTCGAGGCACACGGTCGGGTTGAGCGCGGGTATCTGGGCGTCTCTGCACAAGAATTGACGCCCGAGGTGGCTACGGCATTGCACGTGAAGGCCTCTGGCCACGCCTTGATCACGGCGCTCGATCCGCAGGGCCCGTCGAAGCAATCGCTGGCCATCGGGGACGTGTTGTTGACCATCAACTTGGCCCCTGCCACGTTTAAAACGTTGAGTACGATTACAGCGCGCTTGGCACCCGATTCACTGGCAACGATTCGAATCGTACGGGACGGCAAAGAACAGTCACTGGCCATCAAAGTGGCGCGTCTGCCTGATCCGCCAGATGACGCGGCCGTCTCCGGAGGCCAGGATAGTTGGGTACCGGCGTTGGGATTAGGCGTGGCAGAGACAACAGTCGACATACGCAACGCCATCAAAGCCAACAATGAGACCGGTGGCCTGATCGTGACGCAGCTTAGGCCCGCTGGCGCAGGTGCACTGGCGGGCTTGAAGGTCGGAGATTTGATTACGCACGTCGCAACCAAGCAATTGATCGCCATCTCGGACTTAGTGACGCTTCACGCGCCCACTCGGCAGGCTCCGCTGCTGCTGCGTGTCGTGCGTGAGGGATCCCCAGCGTTTGTCGCAATCACGGGGGAGGCTGAGATATCTCTACCGAATATCCCTCACTAAGGGGATGCTCACGATCCCTTATGGGGAGGGATATAGTAGCGGGAGGCGATCTACCAGTTAGGAGTCAGCATGAGCAAGATTCCTTACGAAATCGTTCGACACGATGGCGGTTGGGCGTACAAGGTGGATGAGACATTCTCGGAAGCCTTCCGCACCCATGACGAGGCGCACAAAGCCGCGGAGCTGGCGGCGAGAGAACAGGCGGAGCCCGGCGAAGCGACTGTCATCTCCTATGAAGACAAAGCGGGCCATTGGCACAAGGAAAAATCCGCAGGAGATGATCGTCCGGAGGCGGAAGTCGAGGGCTGAGGCCGTCCCGCATCCCCAGTTCCGATTGTTCGCGCTCGAGCGTATTCTATCCGTGGGTGCAACCTGACCAGAGCGGTCACCCGCGAATGGCAGATGGGACAAGCAGGAGGCAATTCACCATGCAACACTTCTTCGATCGAGAACTGCCGATGGCGCGCAGAAGAATCCAATGGATCGTACTCGGCGCCTTTGTGATAACAATCGGGTGGCTTGCAACGGCTCGCGCGGCTCAGTCGGGGCAGAGCGACCCGCACGTGAATGCGGGCGCATCGCCAGAGATTGGCGATGTAACCGTAGTGGCTCCGACTCCTCCTACCGATCAGGAATTAGCGGGGGACAGCCTGGATGAATTCATAGTCCACCACGCCACAACGCACTTCGCGAATACCCCTACGACGGGCAATCTAGCGCGTTGGCGTGGGGGCTTGCAGAGCATTTGCCCGCAAACTGTGGGGCTTCCCGCGGGATACGGCGCCTTCGTAACGGCGCGAATTCGCGCGCTGGCCGCGTACGTTGGCGCGCCCGTGCAGTCGGACCCGAAATGCAAGAGCAACGTGCAAATACTTTTCACGAACACTCCCCAGCAAAAAATGGATGAGGTCACGAAATGGGCGACGGGGCCCGCCTTTCGCAACAGGTATTCGGGCGGTGGGAGGGACCTGATAGCGTTTAAAAGCGACCACGCGATTCAGGGCTGGTACCTGACGACTGGCGGCGGCAGCCAAGTCTTGAATACCAGTATAGACTTGGTAGGGTTTAGCGTCTGGCCGCTGTGGCCGCAAATCACGCAGAATTACGCCGCCACTGAGAGCACAGGGTCGCGCATTGCCGGCGGCAGCGGGAATGGGATTGGCATCGGCATCGTCATCCTAGTCGTCGACACAACGAAAGTCGTCGGCTACTCCATCGGGACGATTGCCGACTACTTGGCGATGTTGAGCTTGTCCGTCGCGCAATCGCCCGACCATTGCGATCCACTGCCGAGCATTTTGGACCTCATGTCATCGAGCTGCGGCGCGCGCGAAAAGCCGACGGCGATAACGGCCGGCGATTTAGCCTTCTTGAAGGCGCTTTACTACAAAAACACGGGGCTGGGCGGATCGCTTTCGAGATTCCAAATCCAGGACAATATGATGCAACAGTTCAAGCTTCATTAGAAACCCGTGAGTGGTCGCTTCATCGCCTGTCAGCGGCACCCGCTATCAGGCGCAGAAATACATTCTGCTCACAACACCCCACCGGTCTTGTGAAAGAAATCCGGTCCGACCAGCGTCGGGTGATAAATCGATTCGCTCGGTGGTTCGTGTGCCGATTGGTAGACTATGAGATCCGCGCACTCTTCGCGATTCTTTGCCCAGCCTAAATTCATCGCAAAAGTCACATCGAGGATCTCGCACGCCGGGGAGGTAAGCCACAGGTGGAAGGGGCAACCTTCTTCCAGCCAGGCGTCGGTGTTTCCTTCAATGAAGCGCTGAATGAGTCGCTCGTCATGCTGATGGATTGGTTTGCCTTTGTGCACCAGCCAGCCGATGGTCAGGTTGAAGGATATACGGGCTTTGTCATAGAGCAGCGGTACCAAGGCAAAATGGCTGGCCGCGGTTTGGCCGATCATCGAGTCGGGTGGACTGCAGTTGAAGTAGTCGAGCAACACGGGCCGCAGGGATCGCATGTCGACACAGTCCTTTCTCACGAGGAGGCGCGGCGGGGCTTCGAAGCCGAACGCTTCAGTGCGATCAATCGCCGCTAGATATTCTCCCACGTAAGGTGACAGCTTTAGACCGGGTGTGAAATCAAGGATGCTTTGCGCTGGGTTCGGTGTGCGAGACTTAAAAAATGACAAGATTCGCATACAACTTGCGATCCTTCTGTTGGGTTACGACGATTCCAACTCGCTATCCGATTCCTCCATAGTGGAATCCTAATCAGCCTAGATACAAGCACCGGTCAGGCAAAGTTTTGTAAAGCCGCAAGGGATTCGCAACCGGCAGGTATCTTCAATTAGGATGAACTCGTCGGTTCTCAACTCGTGCACGTTGCTGAGCGGTCCGATTGAATGTCGGCTATTTTTTACGGTTGCGGCGCTTACTGGAGGCGCCGTCGGTATCGGTAACCGGCCCACACCAGCCAGGCAGGTAGTCTGCGACATCAGTCTTGGCGAGTGTCAAGGCTTCCTTGAGAGCGCGACCGAAATTCTTCTCCACGAGTTTTCGCTTGATCCGGCGTCGCAGAAAATCACCCCACAAAAATTCGGTGAAGGGGATCGTCTCCTTGGCGAATCCCCCTGCGCGCCTGAGCTCGCCGGCAAGGGTTCGGAACGGATCGTCGCGTAGATCCTTAACGGAGCTCGGCAGGTCAGTGTGAGTTCGGCGGCGACCGCGCTCGTCGTAGGGGTGCAACCAGCCTCTATTATCCATGACGAACCAGAAGGCGGCGGTTTCGAGTTTGCGCAGGTCGGCAATGACAAGCGTCAGCACGCTTTTGACACCTTCATCATAGAGGGCTCGCGCAAGATGGTGATTATCGATCAAATAGTGGTGGCCTCCGGGACCCAAGATCACGGGAATCATATGTCTGCCCAGAAATCTCCCGGCCTTTTTACCTCGTTGCTGACGCCAGTGACTTCGACGCTGCTCCACTTCTCCTAAGCCCACGGTCATCTGGGTCGGTCGCAAATCGGATATCAGCACGGGTCTCACCGAGGGTCGTAGCTTGGTATCCACTTAATTTCTCACTCTGTTTTCAAGTCCGGATTGCTCAAAGCCAGTGTGCCTCAAATAGGTCGAGGGCGGAACGGGAGGAATCCCGCTCAACCGGACTTGATCATCGCGTGCACCTTGGCTGCGAGCGCATCGAGGGCGAACGGCTTGGTCAGCATGTCCATGCCCCGATCGAGGAAATCGCCTCTGACGGTGGCGTTCTCGGCGTAACCCGAGTGCAATAGACGAAATTGTCTTCTTGAATACCGACCCACGAAATCCATCGATAACTGCCATCCTTGCGGCGGTAGCGGTTGGCAAAGCGAATCGCGGGCTGACCGACGAGGGTCAGCTCAAAGCCGGCGCGCGTGTGCTCCACATCGTCCGGGTGCAACAACTCGAAAATCGACATACTTGCAACTTCAGCCTTGGAGTTCAGTGCCCCGAGAAGGTCAGGGCTCAGCTGCCACGTCAGGCTGCGCGCTTGAGCGCGCTCAATTACACGCCGCTCGAGTT
>DATNKA010000845.1:0-5670 GCA_035603655.1 Candidatus Acidiferrales bacterium
TCTGAGCCTTGCCTGGGCCTTCCAGACAAATCAGCTCTCTCAGATCAAGTCCTCGCCGCTGCTGGTGGATGGCATTTTGTACTTTACCGTCCCGGAAAACATTTGGGCGGTAGATGCAAGGTCCGGCCACCAGATCTGGCATTACACCTATCCGAGCAGTCAAGGCGAACACATCGGCCATCGCGGCGTTGCAATGTATAAGGGGTATCTTTTCTTTCTGACTCCCGACGCACACCTGGTGTCCCTCAACGCAAAAGACGGAACTGTGCGCTGGAAAGTGGAGGTTGCTGATGCCACGAAGGGTTATTGGACAAGCATGGCGCCTCTGGTCGTCGGGAAACGGGTGCTCATTGGTGTTTCCGGTGATTTTGATAACCTGACTGGCTATATCAGGTCAATGGATCCGGAGACAGGTGCAACGCAATGGCAGTGGAATTCCACTCCTCCGGCCGGAACTCCGAACCAAACAACTGGGGGAATGACGTGGATGACGGGGACTTATGATCCGGATCTCAATCTCATCTATTGGGGAACCGGGAATCCGACTCCCGTCCTTAAAGGCTCGACGCGGCCTGGCGATGATCTTTACACCTGCAGCATCGTTGCCCTGAGCCCTGATACGGGCAAGCTGGTGTGGTCCTTCCAAGTCTCTCCGCACGATACCCACGACTGGGATGCGGTTGAGACTCCGGTGCTGGTCGACGGAGATTTTCGCGGAGAGCCGAAGAAGATGTTGATGCAGACCTCGCGCAACGGCTACTTCTTTGTTCTTGACCGCACCAACGGGCAGAATCTTTTGACCGTTCCTTTCGGGCCCGTGAACTGGTCGCTGGGAGTCGATAAGCAAGGCCGCCCGATTCCTGATCCCGCCAAAGAACCGGCCCCCGATGGACGGCTGATTGCGCCCGACGAGGGCGGAATGACTAACTACCGTTCCCCCAGCTTCGATAGCAGGACCGGGTTGTTCATCGTCGACTCCCATCCCAGCTACGGCATCTACTTCGCGAAGCCAGCCGATGGCGTCTACGGATGGGCTGGAGCGGATTACGGCGTTTGGGGCAAGGGTGTGATCGAGGCCATCGACTACCAAACCGGCAAGGTTCGTTGGAGCCATGAGCTTGGACCGCAGGGATCGGGTGCGGGAGTGCTGACAACGGACTCAGGGCTCACCTTCACCGGCGACGCTCTGGGCAACTTCCTGGCGCTCGATTCGAGCGACGGAAAAACGCTTTGGCACGCGGGTTCAGGCTCGCGCATCGCGAGTTCTCCAATCACGTACGAACTCGACGGTCGGCAGTACGTGCTGACCAGCAGCGGTGGGGTGCTGTTCGCGTGGGCACTTCCGCGCACCTAACGGCTTGGCACGGAAAAGAATTTGGCCGGTGGAGCAAATCTGCCCGATCATGCCGCAGCGTTCGCAGCAGTGGCAAAGTTTGAATCGTCGAAACGCGAGGATTCTCTATGTTTGGCCGACCTATGGTAAAAGGATTCGTGGTGGCTGCTTTCTCGTTGGGAGTTTCTGCTGCTGCCGTTCAACCTCTTCCCGAGATGCGCATGACGCCGGCCGAAATCCGCGCCAGCGCGCTCGACAGTAATCAGATTGGGAGTTCAGCCGTTCCCGGGGTTCATACGAAGGTCATCTTTGGCGATCCTGCAAAAGCGGGCTTCTACACCATCCTGTTGTTCGTGCCCCCTCACACCACCATCCAGGCGCACTCGCACCGCGATGATCGTGTGGCCACTGTCGTCTCCGGCGAGTGGCACTTTGGCTACGGCAATCATTTCGATGCGAAATTGCTAAAGACATTGCAGCCTGGAAGTGTTTATTCGGAGCCGGGAGGCGACAACCATTTCGCTCAGGCCGATAACGACGCCGTAGTCGTCGAAGTTTCCGGCTATGGTCCAACCGACACGCATTATTTTGAGGCGGCGAACGATCCAAGGTCGCGAGAGAAGAAATAGCGACTCTCCCTGATTCGGTTTGTGTCCGAATCGCCCGTGAGGGGAAACAATGCGGATATGCTGCACCGAGAATCTTTTCACGTCTCTCCGGAATCTGTTATCAGAGCGTGGGAGGAGAATCACTGATGGCGTTGATCCTGACTGTTATCTGCGCGTCAGCGATGTGCCTGTTGATCGCAATTCGGATCAAGCGTAGAACAGACCGACGTGAAATGGAGCAGCACAGCATCACCCCGGAGGCACTGTACACGCTGTTAGCCGCAGACAAAGAGGTACTTGTGTTTGATGTGCGCCAGCCACTCGACTTGTTAGCCAATTCTGAGATCATCCCCGGCGCAAAGAGGATTCCACCGAAGGAAGTGCTTGAGAACCCGTCGTTGATCCCGAAGGAGAAAGACTCGATCGTTTACTGTACCTGTCCCAGCGACAAAACTAGTCGAGAAATTTTACATCGTGCTCTTGGCCTGCATTTCTTGCGAATCAAGTTCCTCAACGGTGGATTGGCGGCCTGGAAGGCGCAGGGCTATCCGCTCGAGCCGTACAATAACCCCTTTCACCTCTGACACTGCAATCTGGCTTTTGCGGCCCCTACGGCACAACTGGAAGGAGTGCCCATCAAAACTGCGTGGTGGTCCGAGTTTCTTTAACCGGCGGTTAGTCTAGCCTAGAGAATGGATCGCACCACGCCGCCATCGACCCGCAGCGCCGCTCCGTTGGTCGCGGAGGAGAGCGGGCTGCAGACAAATGTAACCAGGTTGGCTACTTCGTCGGGTTCTGCCATACGCTTAAGCAGGGAAGTGGGGCGCATGTTCTCGAAGAACTGCTTTTCAACTTCTTGACGCGTAGTTTTCTGGTCGCGGGCAAGTTTTTCCACAAAGTTGTTCGCGCCTTCCGATGCGGCGGGACCAGGCAGCACCGAATTGACGGTCACATTTGTTCCCGCCGTTGTCTCGGCTAGTCCTCGGGCGATGGCGAGTTGAGCGGTTTTCGTCATACCATAGTGAATCATCTCCGTCGGGATCTGGACAGCTGACTCGCTGGAGATAAACACAATGCGACCCCAATCACGGCGCTTCATACCAGGAAGATAGTGACGACTGAGACGCACGCCGCTCAGTATGTTCACTTCGAAGATGTGCAGCCAATCGGCGTCGGTTATGCTCTCAAAGGGTTTGGTCTCGAATATGCCCAGGTTGTTGACCAGAATGTCGACCTCAGGAAAGCGGTCAATCGTGGTGCGGGTTCCATCTGCGGTTCCGAGGTCGGCGGCCAGGCCTTCGAGGTGTCCTGAAACGCCAGTTTTATTGAGAGCAGCGAGAGCTTGGTCGACGCGTTTCGTGCTGCGGCCGTTCACGATGACGCTCGCGCCCTCTTTCGCCAGGCCCTTTGCGATTGCGAAGCCGATGCCGGCAGTGGAGCCGGTGACGAGTGCGCGTTTTCCTTCCAGTTGCAGGTCCATTCTGCTTTGGATGAAACTTCAATTGACAGGATTCATGCACTCCCGGTCACAGGAATTCGCAACCGAACGGAAATTTCTGTATCTAAACTAGTTACATCGTCGAGGCAGCCCGGGAAGGCTTCGACGTCTGCGCAAAACTGAGACCGATCATGGCCAAACCAATATTGCTTAGTGTGGATGACGATTCCGATGTTCTGCGAGCGATAGAACGCGATCTCCGTTCGCAGTACGGTGCTGAATACCGGGTCATAGCAAGCGATTCGCCAGAAGGCGCGCTGGATCTCCTGAAGCAGTTGAAGGTGCGCAATGACAGCGTGGCGTTGCTGCTTGCCGACCAGCGCATGCCACGCATGGACGGGGTAGAATTCTTGCAACAGGCAACGGGAATCTTCCCCAGTGCGAAGCGGGCATTGCTCACAGCGTATGCGGATACCAACGCCGCGATCAGCGCTATCAATCAGGCCAGCATTAACTATTTTTTCTTGAAACCTTGGGACCCTCCCACGGAGCACCTGTATCCGCAATTAGATGATTTGCTGGACGACTGGCAAGCTTCCTTTCGTCCAACATTCCAGGGAATAAGGTTGCTCGGTACTCGCTGGTCGCCTCGATCATATGAGTTGCGGGACTTCCTGGCACGCAACCACGTCCCCTATCAGTGGATTGACGTCGAACTTTCGGGCAATGATCCGGAAACCAAACGCCTTTTGGAAGCTCTGGGTCCGGAGGCGGCAAATCTTCCCGTGGTTCTGTTTCCCGACGGCACGAAGCTTCTTGAAAGTGTTCCCGCGGACGTCGCGCAAAAGGTCGGGCTGCGCACGCGCGCTCAAACCAGCTTCTATGATTTGGCCATTGTGGGCGGAGGGCCGGCCGGTTTGGCCGCTGCCGTTTATGGAGCCTCCGAAGGTCTCCACACCGTGATGATTGAGCGGGAAGCGCCCGGCGGTCAGGCTGGAATGAGCTCCCGTATCGAGAACTATCTTGGATTTCCGGCCGGGCTTAGTGGCGGCGATCTGGCCCGGCGTGCGGTGGTGCAAGCGCAGCGTTTCGGAGTGGAGATTCTGTCGCAGGAAGCCGTTGGTGCGCGGGCCGAGGGTCCTTACCGAATCATCAAGCTGGCGGATGGAAACGAGATTTCGTGCCACGCTCTGATGATCGCGACTGGAGTGCAGTGGAGGCGACTGGATGCTCCCGGCATCGACAGGTTGCAGGGTGCGGGAATTTATTATGGTGGCGGCGCCACTGAAGCTTTGTCCTGTAAGGGTGAGATCGTTTATGTGGTGGGCGGTGCGAACTCGGCGGGTCAAGCAGCCATGAACTTCGCGAGATATGCAGAACGCGTCATTATTCTTGTTCGCGGCGAATCGCTTTCCAGCACCATGTCACAATACTTGATCGACCAGGTTCAAGAGACGCCTAACATTCAGCTGTGGACACATGCCAGCGTGTCCGAGGCACATGGCGACACGCATTTGGAAGAGATTTCCGTGCTTTGCTCGGATACCGACAAGATTGAGCGCGTACCTGCGAGTGCGATGTTTATCTTTATTGGAGCCTTGCCGCGGACTGATTGGCTGGCGAACGTCGTTGAACGCGACGAGCGCGGCTTCCTGTTGACCGGTCCGGATCTTCTACGGGACGGGCAACGCCCGAAGGGATGGGGGCTCGACCGCGATCCGTTCTTGCTCGAGACTAATGTTCCGGGCATTTTTGCTGTCGGCGATGTGCGTCACGGTTCTATAAAGCGGGTGGCTTCTGGAGTTGGCGAAGGATCGGTGGCGGTTCAATTCATCCATCAGTATCTGAGCAAGGTATAAATGGTCGATAAATCCGAATTACTTCGTTTCCCAACATTCGCCGATTTACCGGACGATCAGATCGACTGGTTCATCAGCCAATCGAAAGAACTGAATCTCAAGGCAGGAGACGTCTACTTACAGCAAGGCGCTCCGGCCGATGCCATGTTTGTGATTCTTGAGGGGCATCTTCAAGTCAGGGGCGAACTCAATGGCGAAACAGTGGCCTTCGATCTGGAACCGGGTGACGTGACCGGAGTGCTGCCCTTTTCGAGGATGAAGCAGTTCAGTGTAGGCGGGCGAGCTGTAACGGATAGCCGCGCCCTGCGATTTCCTGCCTCGCTCTTTCCGGACCTTGTCCAGAAGATGCCTGAGCTCACCAAGCGCCTCGTGGGCTTGATGTCAGACCGGATTCGTGAAGTCACGCGCCTTGAACAACAGCGAGACCGGTTG
>DATNKA010000846.1:0-4701 GCA_035603655.1 Candidatus Acidiferrales bacterium
CGAGAACAAGCTTCCGGCCCGCACAACCTCGGGTGGAAGTTGTGCCAGGATGGAGACTTGCTCGGAGGCCATCGCCGCGCCGTTGGTCTGCCCAGTTATGCGATAAAGACGTTCAAGCATGGTCCAGCTTGTTCGCAACGCCGGGTTGAGGTTCACGGCTTGTAAAAAGGCTTCGATCGCACGCGGCGCATCCTGCAGGGTCATGTAGCAATAGCCGCGCTCCTGGTACAGAAGACTGAACCGCGGGTGCTGTTGTTCGAGCTCCTGCAATATTGCGAGCGCCTCCGTTATCCGGTTCAGGCATCGCTGGTTGGTGGCGACCAGGTACAGGGCACTGCGGTTCTGGGGTTCCGCAACCGCCAGCGCTTCGGCGGCGGAGAGCGCTTCGCAGTGCCGGCCACTCTTGCTTAACTCACGGATGCGGCCCACCTCCAATTCAATCGGCGAGGATGCGGACGGGCTGGGCACGGTTCTCGATTATAGTGAGGCTTGAGCCTGGAGCCCACAACCAAGGATTGAGAATGCCAGTCCTGGGAGAAAAGCGATGGCACTTTTCCACATGCCGAAGACCGGTTAGGAGCTTGGGGCATCCGTCTGAGGCAGCATCCATACCTCAATAAGAGCGAGCTCCAGCGATACTTTATAAAACGGCTGCAACAGTTTGGCCGAAGGTCACCCTCGCCCCGCTACCCCGGCCTATCCATCGACTTGGTTGCATTTTCTGAGGAGAAATGCCCAGCTGGTTTTGAGATCTGTAACACAGCTGCAAACACTTTCTTAACATTCAATTCATGATCGAGTAACCCGCTTGTAATTCGCAATTCATCGTAGCGTCATCTGCTCGCGCTAACATCCTGTTCTCTCAAAGATAGCCGCACAATTTCCCAGGTGGGGTAAGTGCGGCACCGGTCTCCGTAGCGTGCACCAGCTTGATCGACAGGAGGTTCCTTATGAGCAATACCAATCGGCGTACATTCTTGCAGTTGATGGGGTTAACAGGCGCAGCCACGCTAACCACGATGAAAGCGAACATCGCCAGGGCGCTCGGCATTGCGGCAAATTCTCGTACGGGAACAATTCAGGATGTCGAGCACGTCGTTATTTTGATGCAGGAGAACCGCCCGTTTGACCATCACTTCGGCACACTTCGCGGCGTGCGCGGCTACAACGACCCGCGCGCGATAAAGATCAATCTCCCGTTGAAGGATGGTAGCGGCTCCACGCCAGTGTCGGTCTTTTTACAGCCGGCGGGAGCGGCCAATATAGCGGCTGGCTTCGCGGTTGCGCCTGACTATGGCAACTTGGGTGGACCGCCGGACGGAGTGGACGTGATCCCGCCGTTCCGTGTAAATCCCAATGGTGTGAACCCGGGCCTCACCTATCTTCCGGGAACGGATCATAGTTGGCAGGCCACACACGGTTGCTGGAACCAGGGTCGGTACGACAAGTGGCCGATCACCAATGGTCCGATGGTAATGTCGTACAACACCCGCGAGGACCTGCCCTACCACTACGCTCTCGCGGATGCCTTCACGGTCGGCGACGCCTACCACTGCTCGATTATGGGGCCGACCAACCCGAATCGCATGTACTTATGGTCGGGCTGCATCGGCAATGTGAATTACCTGGGCAGCGGTGGTACCGACGGCCACGGTGCCGGGCCAGCCACTTACAACGGCCTGAGCATCAACAACGCATACTGGGTTTGGAATACGTTCCCCGAAGTACTGCAGGCGGCTGGAGTGAAATGGAAGGTCTACCAGGACCTGGCCGGGCAGACATTTGCCCCCGATTTCGGAGACGGCACCAACAATTCCTTTGCCGGGAACTTCACCGACAATCCGGTGCTGTACTTCAATCAGTACCTCAATTCCCCGCCGGGTACGCCGCTGTTCGACAAGGCGTGCAAAGGAACTGAGATCGCAAAGATCATTCCGGCCGCGAGCGCACCGGAGCACGAGTGGTTGGCTTGGGCCGAACACTTGTTCGACGAATTCCGAACTGACGTGCGAAGCGGATTACTTCCGCAAGTTTCCTGGATCGTTGCTCCCGCCGGTTATACCGAACACGCGGATTGGCCGGTCGACTACGGTGCGTGGTACATTTCACAAATCTTCGACATCCTGGTGTCGAACCCTGAGGTTTTCAGCAAGACCGTCTTCATCGTCAACTACGACGAGGCCGACGGAAGTTTCGACCATATCCTGCCGCCAACGCCCCCGCACACGCGTGCTTACGGGGCCTCGACAGTCAGCCTCGAAAACGAAATCGTGACGACGTCGACGCCGCAGGACCCAATTGGTCTCGGCCAGCGGGTTCCGTTCCTGGTGATCTCGCCGTGGAGTAAGGGAGGGTACGTCAATTCGCAGGTCTTCGATCACACGTCCGTGATCCAGTTTATCGAACAGCGTTTTGGCGTGTTCGAGGCCAACATCTCCCCCTGGCGGCGTGCGGTGGCTGGTGACTTGACGTCGATGTTTAACTTTGCCAGCCCGAATCTCCAGATGATCACTCTGCCGAAAACCGACGGCTTCCTGCCCCCGGTTGACGAGCTCGCGGGGGGAAACGTACAAACGTTCATACCCTCTCTGGGCACCGTGATCGTCGGCATTCCGCCACAAGAACAAGGCGTGCGGCCGACCCGGGCCTTGCCCTACGAATTGAATGTTTATGCGGTGGTCGATATTTCGGCAGGTACCGTACTGCTGACGTTCGTCAACACCGGCCGTGCGGCGGTGGTGTTCCAGGTACGCTCCGGCAACCCTGCGGATGTGGTGCGAACCTACACCGTAGAATCAGGGAAGCAGCTGGCGGACACGTGGAAGGTAACTTCGTCTTACGCTCTCTGGGTTTATGGGCCCAACGGCTTCGTGCGTTATTTCAACGGCAGCGTCGGGTCTGGCGCGGCAGTGCTCGATGTTTCCTCCACATATAATACGGGCGGTACCGGTTCGATCGTGTGGAGCGTCACCAATGTCGCCACCAGTCCAGTCGTAGTTAATGTACTTGACGCCTACACCGCCGACTTTGTCGAGCAGGTACTCCAACCTGGTGAGAGCTTTGAAAATGAGTTGTCGCTGAAGCAGTTTCATGGCTGGTATGACCTGGTCGTGACGGTCGCCGAAGACTCGACGTTCAATTACCGGCTTGCGGGTCACGTTGAAACCGGAAGGGACAGCTTCTCGGATCCAGCTCTTGGCGGTCTTGTGAACCTCAAGGGCTGATGGGAAGTCAGTTCCTGGCGGGGTTGCGCAGACCATGATTATCCTTCAGGCATGCGCAACCTTCCCCGGCATGGGCCGCGAAGCGGCCTCGCTTCAAACGGGTTTGCGGGAGATCGATTCATGATCTCCTCGAAGCCGACTCTGGCCCGCCTGGGTCATCGTCCGTATTGCCCATTATTCGAGCAATCACCGAATATCTTCCGGAGTCCGATATTCCGACTACATCACCATGGGATGGGTTCGTTTTCCCAGCGCGTGAACGTACCAGTGGGACCGTCCGGGCCGAGCAGCGCAACGCGTACCACCTCGCGAGAGCCATCTTCGACAGAGGCCGTGCCCTCATATCCGTTGAGGTTCGTCTTAGTGAAGCCCGGGGTCACTAAGTTGACTTTGATCCCAGTCGACTCCACTTCGATCATCATGGCCAGCGTTATAGCGTTAAGAGCCGTCTTGGATGCAGGATAAACGGGACTGAACATCGCGTGGTAGGGAAAGCCCGGATCGGCGTTCATCGTCAGTGAGCCCACTCCGCTCGAGACGTTGACGATACGGGCATCTGACGAGTCACGGAGAAGCGGCAGCATCGCCTGGTAAACGGCGAGGACACCGAATACGTTGGTTTCCCACACTGTGCGTATTTCATCGAGCGATGCGTTGCTCGCGCGGGTTATCTTTGCGTACTCCTGGAGAGATAGGTTGCCCTTTTTCGTATTCGAGATAGCCGCGTTATTGACAAGCAGGTCGAGACGGCCAAACTCCTTGCGGATGCGTTCCGCCGCGGCGGCGATCGAAGGCCCATCCGTTACGTCGAGCTGAAGGGCGATGGCGCCCTGTCCGATCTCCTTGGCCGAGGCCTGGCCACGCTCGAAATTGCGCGACCCGACCAGCACAGTGAGACCGTTCGCCGCAAGTTCCTTTGCCACCTGAAACCCCACTCCTTGATTGGCTCCGGTGACCATGGCAACGCGTTTGCTCTGCATAGATATCTCCTTATTTTGGTTTAGGCCTGGAAATACTGCATATTCTCAAGATCGGCGATAAGGCCAGGCCCCGTCGGGTTCCATCCCAAGTGTTTCCGTGTTTGCGCACTGGAAGCCGGCATGTCGAAGCCCGCGAACATCGCAAGCCAGCCAAAGTGAGCTTGCGCCTTCTCTGGAGGAAGGCTGACCACAGGCACCTTCAATCCTTTGCCAACTACTGCAGCAATTTCCCGCATCGGTATCCCCTCTTCAGCGACCGCGTTGTACCTGCTTCCCGCTTCGCGCTTCTCGAGCGCGAGCCTGTAGAGATGGGCAACGTCCTGAACATGCGCCGCCGGCCAGCGGTTGCGTCCCTCACCTAAGTACGCCGACACTCCCTTCTCGCGGGCCACTTGGACCGCGTAGGTGATCAGGCCCTGCTTGACCGTGTCGTGGACCTGAGGAAGGCGTACCACCGACACGTTCACTCCGCGTCCCGCCACGGAAGCTCCTGCGAC
>DATNKA010000847.1:0-4089 GCA_035603655.1 Candidatus Acidiferrales bacterium
CCCTGTACCAGAATGTTTTGCTCGCGGCAGAAGCGAACCAGATCCCACACGATGAGAAAATATCCCGCGAGTTTAAGTTTTTCAATCAATGCGAGTTCGCGCTCAATCTGCCGGCGGGCGCAGGTTTGCACGTCAGGCTTAGCGCGGCCATAGCGTTGCCGGAAACCTGTCCAGGCGCGGTCCCGCAGAAAAGAATTCATCGTCTCCCCGTCAGGAACGGGATAGCGGGGAAACTCGTAGCCGAGATCGTTCAGCGTGAATTCAAGGCGTGAAGAAAGTTCGAGAGTGTTGGCGAGCGCTTCCGGCAGGTCGGCGAAGAGTTGTTGCATCTCTTGCGCAGATTTCAAATGACGCTCGGAGTTGCGCGCCAGCAAACATCCAGCGGTCGACAATGTACGGTGATGGCGGATGGCGGTGAATGTGTCCAAAAGTTCGCGATCTTTCGCGGCAGCGTAGCAAACGCCGTTGGTGGCCAGAAGCGGAAGATTCAGCGAGCTTGCGATTGCCATGGCTGCGCGGTTGCGAGTTTCTTCTTCCCGATGGAAATGGCGCTGTAGCTCTACATACACATTGCCGCCACCAAACAGCCCAACCAGTTGCTCGACTTGCTGGCGGCCTTCATCGATGCCCCCATGTTGTAAGGCGGCTGCGAGTGGACCGTCCGCACCGCCGGTCAGGCAGACAAGGCCGTGGGCGTGCTCTTCCAGCTCTTCTTCACGGACTGCGCCTTCGCCTTTTTTCGCGCGCAACTTCATTTTGGTGATCAGACGGCAGAGATTTTGATAGCCCGCGCGGGAGGAAACGAGCAAAGGCAGGCGGAATTCACCACGGAGACATGGAGACCCGGAGGAATTCTTAAATGGCTGATAATTAATTGTTGATTGTTGATTTTCAGAAGATCGTGAATTTGTTTTGGTTTTCTCCGTGTCTCTGTGGCCCGGTGATGAACCTGCTGTCACTTCCGCTCCGATGTGCGCCTTGATCTCAAATTTGTTTGCCGCCATGTGAAAGCGAGGGGCACCGTAGACGCCGTCGGTGTCGAGCAATGCCATGGCAGGCATCTTGTGCCGGGCACACACACCTGCCAGATCCTCTGGCAAGGAAGATCCTTCGAGGAAGCTGAAAGCGGAGCGGGCATGAAATTCGATGTACATCAGTTCTCAGTAAAAAAGCTTTTCACCACAGAGACACAGAGAAAATCTTTAATGTTCTGGTATCTTTTTTTTGCTTTCTCTGTGACTCTGTGGTGAAAGCTTTGGATTCAGTCATACGTACCTTCCACGAACCATCCTCCGCCGAGTAGATCGTGCACCAGGCGATAGAGAGCGATACCTTCGGCATGCCGCAAAGCAATATCCCATTCGTCGCGCGACCATGCTTCCCGCTCCCACCAATCGCCGGAACTGCGCCAGGGGCCGGCCTTCCAGAGAACATTACCCTGCGCTTCTTTTTTCTTCGAACAGACCACGTGCACCAGTTGCCCGTTTTCCAGGGTCACTGTGGCTCGCCAAGGGGGACGGAACATGCGAAGAGCGGCGACCGCGGGTTTATCTTTCGTCGGCTCAGTTCTTCCTGGCCGGTTTTCCTGCGCAGGAGCTCTTTCTTGTGTTGCTCCGGGCATAAAACGCCGCATGCGGAAACCTTCCGCACGGTGTGTATCCAGCAACTCCAGCGAGCCCACGTGAGATTCACCGACCAATGCGGCAATACGCGCCAGCGTGAGCTCCAGTTTTTCCGGTTCCGGCGTGGGAGGCAGAAACAGACCGCCCTGGGCCGATCGCGGCCGCGCCGGTTCCGCGGCAAGGTGAATTTTGATGATGGGCGCGCCCGGTGGATGCGCATTCAAATCCAGTTGCAGCAGCTTGAGAAAAAGTTTGGGATCCAGCAGGGGCAGAGGAAGGCTAAGAGTTCTGCAGAATTTAGTTTCCCGGCCGGAAACAAAATGCTGAGCCGTAGTATGGGATGCGATATGCGATGCGGCGCTCTCGCTGGAAGTCTCGGAAATATCAAGTCGAGGATTACCTCCAGTGAGATTCTGCAGTTCCAGCGTGAGCCGCAATTCCTGCGTGTTCAGCGCCCGCGAGGCCAAACGCGCACAGATTTGTTCGAGCAGACGGTTTAGCAGAAAGGCCAGCGGCTCCAGCAGCACGATGGGATGTTCCAACTCGATTGCTTCTTCAAATACCGGAAGCGCTTCCACCGGGACCAGCGTGCGAGATGTTGCGCCCCGCGCCAGTTGCTGCAGGCGCAGACCCTCCTGTCCCAGGCGCTCGCTCAAAGCGATCGCCGGCAGTGCGGCTAAGGCCCGCAAATCACGTACACCCCAGCGATCCAACGTTCCCAGCAAAGTTTCGAGCAAACCAGCGTCTTTTTGCTGATGGTCGTCTTTCCTGTTTCTTTCACATCCTTTGGCAAACAAAACTTCAACGGGGAGAGATCCTAAAGTCTCACATTCTCTGCCTGGCGAAATTATGGTCACGCCGGAAAAGCCACGAGCGGCGAGCATGGCGGCATCGGGATTCGAAGCTACGGCAACGTTTCCGTCAATCCCGAGTTCTGCGGCACGGCGAAAAAGGTTACGGGCAATTTCGGGCAGCGAGCCAAAAAGAGATTCCATGCCGGCCAGATCAAGAATCACCGTATCGGCTGCAGCATCTTCCACGCACGGCGAGTACGATTGCGCGCAGTCCAGCAGGGCAGCGTGCGCTACAGATTCCTGCAGCGGAGAACGCGGACGCAACGTCAACTCCGAACAAAGTTCTGCCTGAGCCTTGGTCATGCCGGGGGTGATGCCGATGCGGCCAGCGATTTCATTCACAGCAAAAACTTTTTCCAGAGGAGGCTTACCCTCGAAAATGGCCACGGCCAGCGCGCGCAGTTCCGATTCGGCGCGAAATACCGCAGCCACGGGAAAAACTGGCACGAAGATGCAGGCATAAGGCATGGCAGCATAAATCCATTGAGCGATTGATCTTTAGTCATTGCGTCATTGCGGCATTGCGGCATTGCGGCATTGTTCATTAAGTCATTGAGTGCTTTCCTTCATCCCGCCCAGGCGGTTTTGCTGGCGAATGTAATCTCCGCGGAACGAACTGGTTTACGCTCCATGCGTGATCGCACTAATTCCGCCGTGATTTCCAGCCCGGTCAGCAATTGCGCGTGAGTGGGTGCCGGAAATTGAGAATTCATTGGGCGTTCAGGATTTTCTGAAGGGTTCAGTTTTATCGATCCCAACTTAATTAATCCCAGCTTGATTAATAAGGAAGAGCAGCTTCCTGCAATGGACTGCCGCTCAACTGCCAGCAGCACAGTGGGCGTATGTTCCACGGCACGGCGGAAGCGGAACCATGTAGTCAGCGGGATGCGGCGCGCCGTTTGTGGCGGCAGATCGCCTAGATCGAGCACGATCAGTCCGAAGCCTCCACCTTCGAGTAGCAGGTCTGTAACCCGCAGCAGTTGCTCCAGGCGATAATCGGCGTGATGCGAATTCTCTCCGCAACGCACCCAGAGCAGCCGGTCCAATTCAATTCCTGCAGACGCCACAGACTGGGGATCGAGAGCATCGCTGGCATCGATGACCGCGCAAAATTCTCGCCGCCATGTGGCCGCCGCCAGCGCGGACAACATCAAGGTGCTGCGGCCGGAAGAGGCGGGACCGCAAATTTCCGTCAGGCAGCCGCGGGGCAGGCCTCCCGTAAGCGTGTCCATGGCGGCGATGCCGCTCGATACCATTTCTGGCGCAGGGCGCACTGCCAGCCGCGAAGCCGCAGTGACGCCAGCAAGTCTCGAATCTTGAAAGGCGCGGGGAAGCCCAGTATGACCGGCTCGCTGCGGTGGGCGCGCCTCAGTGAAAAGCTCCACCCCGAGTGGTTCCGGGCAAACTTCGGCCTCATTTTCGCTGGCAAAAACAAAAGGGCGGCTTTGGGCCGCCGAAGTGGAAAACACTGCGGAAGACATAATTTCCTCGGAAAAAATTTCAGGGAACGCCGGAGCTAGGAAGCTCCGTAGGCACTTTCGCTTTTTATTCGCCTTTAAGGATTGTGCGCCGAGGGCCAGAGATTGTCAAGCCAGATCGGCCAGATCGGCCGG
>DATNKA010000848.1:0-2216 GCA_035603655.1 Candidatus Acidiferrales bacterium
TTGAGTATTAGTGATCGGCCTTCCAATCGGCACCGGCCTGTTGCTGTCTTCCGGAGTGATCTCATGCCAGGTAACATCCGCAGCTACTTCCGAGGAACCATAGACGTTGAGCAAAGTTGCTTTTGGCAGTGCCTTTGAGAAGCGATTCACCAAGTCAGTGGGAAGCACCTCACCGCTACACGTCCAAAGCACAAGCTTAGGCAGCCTGTTATGGATGTCTTCAACTCCTTCCAGGATCACCCGAAGTAAGGATGGGACTAAAACGATTCGGGTCACGTCGTATTTTGAAAGTAGCTGAACCAGCAGCTCAGGATCGATGATTGCCTCATCGGGAAGGATTACCGATGGGACACCGCGCAGAAGCGGACCAAAAATCTCCCAGATAGAATCGACGAATCCCAGAAAGGTCTTCTGGCAGCAGGTTTCGCCATCCAAGAACCGATATCCATCCCACATCCACGAAAACCGGTTCATGCTGGCACGATGTGTACCTTCGACGCCCTTGGGTCTGCCGGTAGAGCCAGAGGTGTAGATGACATACATGCGGCTTTCAGCCGAGAGCGGCAGCGATAGATTGCTCGTATCTTCGGTATCAGCCGAAAGACTTTCGGCATTGAATGCAAGCATGTCAACCCTCTGCTTGTGCCAAAGTTCAACAAATTCAGGTGTGGTTACGACTACGTTGACCTGAGAATCCCGAACCATGAAATCCAATCGCTGTTCTGGGTAGGCAGGGTCCAGCGGAACGTAGGCCGCCCCGGTCTTTAGAATCCCTAAGAGTGCAATTACCATCTCGATGGATCGATTTAGCGAGAGGCCTACCAGGCTACCAGGTCGCACTCCCTTCGCGATGAGACGGCGGGCTAAGCGATTAGCGAGATTGTTCAACTCTCGGTAACTCGTCCGATTCTTTTGATCGATGACCGCCGTCTTATCCGGTGTACGTGTCACCTGCTCTTCAAAAGCGGTGTGAATGCACAACTCTCGGGGATAGCCGCGATTCGTGTTATTCCACTCCGCGAATTGTTGCACTTCTGCCGTAGTCAGCAACGAAATCTTTGAGAGCTTCGCGTCTGGTCCAGCTACAACTGCCTCGACCAGCTTTGCGAAATGCCCCGCCATTCGCCGAATGGTGCTTTCTTCATAAAGATCTGAATTGTACTCAAACGTGCAGTGCAAGTTGCCAAGGTCGACGATCTCGAGACTGAGGTCGAATTTCGTTATACCGCTTTCGAACTCGATTTCTTGCATCACAAGGCCAGGGAGCTCCACCTTGAGATTTGGAGCATTGTGCAGAACAAACATCACCTGGAACAACGGATTCCGATTCAGATTGCGATCGGGCTCGAGCACCTCCACCAATTTCTCGAACGGCGTGTTTTGGTGCTCGAGAGCTTCCAGGAAGTTCGTGCGTACCTGCCGCAGAAGCTGCCGGAAACCGATGTCCGAGTCGAGGTCGGCTCGCAGCACCAGCGTATTAACAAAAAACCCAATCAGATTTTCAAGGTCAACATCGTTCCGCCCGGCAGTCGGACTGCCAACCAGGATGCTGTCCTGCAGGGTATAACGGCCTAGCAAGACCTGAAATATCGTGAGCAGCGCCATGAAGAGAGTAGCGGTTTCCCTCTGAGCTAGCGCTTTAAGACTCTTGCCGGTCTCGTGACTCAGTTCAAAATAAATGCTTTCTCCGCGACCACTGTCCGCCGCCGGACGCCGGTGATCTGTTGGCAGTTGCAGGACAGTCTCCGCGCCCTGCAGCTTGTTCTTCCAATAATCAAGCTCGCCCGCAAGGTAGTCGCTCGTCACTGAGGCACGCTGCCATCGCGAATAGTCGGAGTACTGAAGGTTCAACTTGGGGAGCTGCGGTTGTCTGCCGAGGATAAAACTAGCGTATAGTTCTCCCATCTCAGAAAACAGCAGGTTCATGGACCACCCATCCACGATAATGTGATGGATAACGAGAACAAGAATGTGTTCCACGGGGCTGAGCCTAAGCAGCTTTGCGCGCAGGAGAGGGCCCTTGCTGAGATCAAATGGCTTGCTGGCTTCCTCGCCGGCCATCCTAAGAGCAGCTTGCTCGCGCTGTACAGCAGGAAGGTCACTGATATCAGAAATTGGTAAATCGAGCTTCAGAGTGGACAGTATGACCTGACCGACTTGATCATCAAGAGAAATGAAAACGGTCCGTAATGACTCGTGACGCGAGATAATGGACT
>DATNKA010000849.1:0-2862 GCA_035603655.1 Candidatus Acidiferrales bacterium
AGCGAATTCAAGAGCTTCGCCGCCGCGTTCCGCGCTTCTGAATGACCCGCGTACTGGCACAGTAATTTTGGAGGGCTCTGGTGCGAATTTGGACGTGAGCCAGATTCGATGGGTCTTGCTCTGTGGGTTGGAGAGTGGTTCCGATTAGGCAGCCAGGGCAACTTGCCAGACCTTCGGCATCGTTGCCGTAAGTCCACCAAGCCTGCTCATCTGGAACTGTTCCTTCTTGATTTTCTCTGCCAGTTCGATGCCACTGATCACCACCGCTGCCGTGCGGAAGCTCTTCAGTCCCAGCATCGGGCGAAGCCGTTGTTTCACTCGTCGGTGGTCCTGTTCGATGAGGTTGTTCAGGTATTTGCTGGTCCGTACCGGCACGCGCTTCGGCAACTCGCCATTGCTCTTCAACTCCGCCACCGACCGGTGGGAGGCGGCATAGGCGTCCAGGGTGATTTTCGTGGGGGCCCGCTGTCCTTTCATGGCCTTGCGCAGGAAAGTTTTCGCCGCGTTCACGTCGCGTTTCCTACTCAGATGGAAATCCACGGTCTTCCCAGCTTTGTCCACCGCCCGATACAGGTACACCCATTCGCCCCGTACCTTTAGTCGGGTCGGAGGAGGCGCGCGATCTGACGATCACGCTGGCCTCCGTCCGCCGCTCAAACTGCACGTGCAGTTTTCCCGCATGCAGCTTTCACGAAGAAGCCCTTCTGGGAGGGCGCCCGCGAAGGTGTAGTGCTAGCGAGGTCTTCGACCTCAAACCGACGAGCGAGCGTTTTCAGGATTTTGTAGAATCTCGGTTATGCCGAGCATCCCAGAACTGCTGAACGGACATGTCACGTTGGAAGTAGAGTGCCTGGACCGGTTGTATCTGAATGGGTACATCGGGCCGTTAGCGACCGCCGGCGGGTTGGTGAACTTTATGCGCGAGCAATTGCACAAACCCATCCCGTCACCGGTGGTGCTGGGGCAGGTAACGGAGAAGTTCCGCGATGCCGTAAAGGTCATGGCAGAACGGCAACACATCCCCGTGTATCAGTTCAACCACAAGGAACGTAAGGACGAAGTCGCCAACCAGATTCGGCAACAGCGTGGCGTATGCGACGGCATCGTTTTCATCGGTGTAGCACAGGAGAAAGCACAGGCCTTTCAGGGCAAGAAGATCAATGGGCAGTTCCAGTTCACGCGCGACAAAACCGTCTACGTGAACCACTACTACTTCTATATTGATGATGCGGACTTTGGTCCTCTGTTCATCAAAGTGTGCAGCTACGCGCCCTGGGGAACCAAGTTGTGCCTGAACGGGCATGAATGGGCCAAACGGCAGTTGGAGAAGAAGGGGATCGCCTACCAGGCTCTGGACAATGGCTTTTTGTCCTGCGCTGAGCCGAACCAGTTACAGGAAATCTGTGATTCGTTGGGGCCGGAGCAAATCGAGCGGCTGTTCCGGAAGTGGCTGAAGCGCATTCCGCTGCCATTGCGGCCGGAAGATCGGGCTGCCGGTTACGACTGGAGTCTCTCCATTTGGCAGATGGAGGTGAGCCTGACGCAGATCTTCGACCGGCCCTTGCGCGGACGCGAGTTCTTCGAAGAGATCCTGCGGGACAATCTGGATCTGGGACGGCCCGACCGGGTGCAGTTGATCTTTGACCGGGTGGTGACCAAGAAGACCCCGGGGCAGTTTCGCACGCGGGTGATTCAGGATGGCGTGCACCCCAGCCTGCACATCGACTATAAGAATTTCGACCTGAAGCAATATTTCAAAGAAGGCCGCGGGTGCCGGACGGAGGGGACGTTCCGCAATCCCCACGACTTTGGCGTGAACAAAGGCTTGTCCAATCTGCCCTACTTGCAGAAGATCGGCCGGGGAATCAATCGGCGCTTGCTGGAAGTCGAACGCGTCAGCCACAACAGCGGCTTGAGCGGCGACAGCATCCAACGCGTGGTGCAACCGACCGTCACTGAAGACGGTGAGAAGGCGCCGGCTTTGAAGTTCGGCCAACCCCGAGTCATGGCGCTATTTATGGCGCTGACTCTGTTTCAACACCTCATCGATGGTTTCCATAACCGCGATCTGCGGGTGTTGGTGGTGGATCTGCTGGGCGTCACCAGCCAAGCATACACGGCCAGCCAGATGACCTATGACCTGCGGCGTTTGCGGCTGAAGGGGCTCATCTTCCGGCCACCGCAAACGCATCGCTACTTCTTGACGCCGCATGGCTGGAAGATGGCGCGCTTGTTCACCCGCCTGGAAGCGCGGGTGTTCCGCCCCGCCATCGCGATGTTCACCAGCAACGACGCCGTTGTGCCGTTTCCGCTACGGGCCTCGCTCAATCGCGTGGACGCTCAACTGGACGAGCTGATCTATCAAGCGTTTCCACAAGCCAAGGCTTCCTGAAATCAGGACGAAATCTTGCTATTTTTCTTAAGATCTGACTTAGATTAGACGGCTAGTGTTACGTCTCCGTCCAGCAGTTCCGGAATGGTCGCCATCCCACGAATTCTACCTCCGTGGCGGGATTGAGCGCTCGTCGGTTTGAGGTCGAAGACCTCGCTAGATCTCTACGAAGTGGATCTCCGGACACTGGCAGAGAGGCCCCTCGTTACGCAGCCGGGCAGCGACTACGACCCCTCCTATTCTCCCGACGGTAAGTGGATCGCTTTCCACTCCCAGGGTGGCACGCTCGATTACTTCGCGGCCCGGCACGTTGCCCTGATCGCCTCCGGCGGCGGAAAGATCCGCTACCTCACTGAACAACCCACCGTGCCGCTTGACGTTTTCCGCGGTGGCAATTCCTTCTCCTGGTCCCGCGACGGCCGCACGTTGTATTACATCGGCGGACACAGCGTCCGGGATTACCTGGTGCG
>DATNKA010000850.1:0-3975 GCA_035603655.1 Candidatus Acidiferrales bacterium
GGCAGGTGGCGGAAGCCAAACTCGTGCATGATGAAAAGGCACTCGTCCACACTCTCGTCCACATTCACGGCCCGGGGATTGGCCGTCATTACTTCAGAAACCACGGTGTGGCCGGGGGTGCGCCCGACCGCCACCACGCGATTCATGATGTCGCGCTCGGAAAAGATTCCCGCCAGTTCTCCATTTCGAAGCACAGCCAAAGCGCCAATATTGTGTTCCATCATGAAGCGAGCGGCTTCCAGCACGGTGCTGGCAGCGTCGATGGAATAAACTTTGCGGTCTTTCACAAGCTCGCGGAGTGTAAGCATGAGCGCTCCTTAACGATTTAAAGCGGGTGCGGGACGAGGCGGCCCGGCAAATTCGCAGGCGAAAATTACTTTATCACACAACCCTCGGGATCAGCCGCCAATGCTCTGGGGGAAAGGAAATTGATTTTGCGCGGTATAGGTGGGCGACGAAACACAAATGGCGGCCTCGAAAGGCCGCCAGATGGGCAAAATCACAGGCAACCGCTAGAAGCGGAATTGCGGCCCAAGGCTGATTCGCAGATTGTTGTGCGCGCCATTCAGAAAGTAAATGTCGTCGCCGATTTCGGCTCGAACTCCGATCGGACCGGCGAACGCCTCGAAACCTCCGCCGGGATACACCGCAAATCGCGTGGTGCCGCTGGCGAGCCCGGCTGAGTTGGTGAAGCCGGTGGTCGCGTTATCGTTGGTGACGCTGAAATTCTCGAAGCCGACCTTACCGGTGACAAAGACGCGGAAGGGTCCCGATCCGGTTTGAAACTTCGGTCCAAAGAACCCATGCAGTCTTCGCACCTGTGACGTCACCAGCTCGGTGGAGATGCCATTGGTGAAGGTCTGCGCAAAGCTCCGCTTGAAATCGTAACCCATTTCCGCCTCCAGTTGAATGCTGGGGTGAACATTGAACGCGGCCCTGCCTCCCAGACCAACAAAATTCTCCGTGGGGGTCAGGTCAGTCATGCGCAAATATTCGGCGAATACTCCGACCTCGACGTGGTCGGATTGGTCTTGCGCCCGAAGCGCGGGTGCAGCAAACAACGACAAAATGAGGGCATATGCTAGACAGCGTTTCATGTTTAGGGTTTACTCCATGGGTGATTTACGTCCTCGTACACTCCCGCTACTACTACCTGGCAGAGAATGCGGAGAACGTCGTGGCGGGACGTGCAATTCAGATGAGGACCGGTCGCGGAAGGTTGCTGGACGCGGGTTTCCGGGCGCAATCGCTCACCACAACGCCCGCCGAGAGTAGTAGATGATTTACTGTAAGTGGTTCAAGCGGGCTGGCCTGGCGTCGGCGGAACTATCGCCCCGCGGCTTGATCGAGAGTACAAAGTACTCGCGCTCTTTGCTGTCGATACCTTCTATGCGCAGCAGCATCTTATTTTTTTCCAGGCGGAACTGTGCGCTCTGACCGATCGGCAGCAGCACGGCATGCTTGTCGTCCTTGGGGCGTATGCGATAGATCACCTGATCGGTCTGTACCAGATATTCCTGGCAGAGCAGATCGTGAGTCTTCCCCTTCTTGGCGTTATCGTCCATACCACATTGCACCGAATCCATCTGCAACAACTTGCCATCCTGATAAGCTTTCAACTCTTTGGCATACGCTGTTGCCGCCAAGAGAAGCGATGCCAGCACAAGTGATTTGCAGCCCATGAAATCCTCCGGTGAGTATGGAAGTGGTTCGGATGCCTGGCCGAACGATCGCGCCGTTCAAGGCAGACACTGGTTCAATCTGAATTGTTTCTAATTTTGATGGCCGTCGTTAGATCACGTCAGTCATCGAACGGAAGTAACCAAGGAAGGTGATGGACGCCAGCTTCGCGAGACCCGACAGAAGTGGCGCACCATCAGAACTCAACCAAACTCTCCAGCATGGAAAAAAAGTCGGGGTAGGAAATCGCGGCACACTGACTGCCGTGAATCAATGTCTCGCCCTGGGCCCGCAGGGCGGCGATGCTGAAGGCCATTGCGATGCGGTGATCGCCGAATGATTGCAGTTCGGCGCCATGAAGGGGTTGCCCGCCGGGAATCTTCAAACCGTCTTCGCGTTCCTCCACCTGTGCGCCCATGGCGCGAAGATTGCTTGCTATGGATGCGATGCGGTCCGACTCCTTCACCCGTAGTTCTGTTGCGTTCCGGACTTCGATTCCCTGCTCCGTGTAAGGCGCGATCGCGGCCAGAACCGGGAGCTCATCGATCAGCGCAGCTGTGTCGGATCCTGCGATGGTTGCACCCTTGAGCCGGCCCCCTTCCACCTGCAGTGCGCCAACTAACTCGCCGTGAACTTCTTCAAGCTGAGTTACAGAAATATGCAGTCCCATCTGGATGAGGATATCGAGCAGCCGTGCGCGCGTGGGATTCATCAGCAAGTTCGTGATGGATAGTTTCGAGCCAGGAAAAAGACTAGCCGCGCAAAGAAAAAATGCAGCACTCGAAAGATCGCCGGGAACCAGCGCTTCGATGCCGCGCAAACGCTGCCCACCCAGAATGGAGACCGCATTTCCGTTACGCTCGAGTTGCGCACCAAAGGCGCGCAGCGCCACTTCCCCGTGATCTCGAGTGCGCAGCGGTTCTTCAATGCGGGTTTTCCCCTCAGCCAGAAGGCCGGCGAACAGCAGGCAAGTCTTCACTTGCGCACTGGCAACGGGCATCTGGTAGTTGATCCCTTTAAGATTGCCGCCGGCAATGCGCAAGGGTGGTCGCCCGTTTTGCGATATGATCTCCGCGCCCATGGCCTTGAGTGGAGTGATCACGCGTTCCATGGGACGGCGCGAGAGCGATTCATCCCCAGCCATTTCGGTGCCGAACTTCTGACCCGCAACTATGCCGCTCAACATGCGGATCGTCGAGCCAGAATTGCCGCAATCCAAGGGCTGGCCTGGGGCGCTGAGCGAGAGGCCGCTTCCCTGCACCTCAATGACGTTGCCGCCTTCGGTTTTGCGCTCCCACTTCACTCCGAGTGCGCGCAGGCAGGCGAGCGTGCTGGCGCAGTCCGCTCCAGTGGAATAATTGTTCAGCCGTGACGGCCCGTCGGCAATCCCCGCCAGCATCGCATAGCGGTGCGAAATCGATTTGTCGCCGGGCAAGCTGAGACTTCCGCTCACGTTGCGCGCCGGGCGCACAATCATTTGTGACTCGATGTCCATGCTAAGAATCGACTGGGCAATGGTTAGGCTAGAATCTTGGCCTCGGCTTGCGCTTGGCGTAAGACTTCGGGCGGGATTTCTTTCATGCTGAGGCCGAACTCGAACCTCGGCGTTTCCACGCCGCGCCCCCACCGCGCCACATCCCAATGGGCGCGCACGCATTTCACTTCGGGATGCGCCGTAAGGTCCAGCAATAGCGGATACCGTCCGCGATAAAACTCTTGCGGATAAGTTACCAACGGCTTGGCGTCCCATGCCGCCCCGTCCGCCGAACCGAAGATGCTGAGTTCGAGGGATTCCTGCTCAATGATGTCGGAAATGTCGAGAGTGAGCAGGAAAACCCGATTGGTTGCGCCGCCTATGTCGACAGCAGGTCCGTCGCCTTTGGAACTAACCACCGTTTTGTCTGCTACTAGAACCGTATCAGCCATGGCGAGAGAATTCTAACAAAGGATGTGGCCTTAGTCAGTGCGGCTGCTTCACTCTGAGGGATGCGGGCCGGTAAAATCCGCGCAGCATGGTTTCTCCACCGGCTTGAATTCCATCAGCTCGATCCGCGTCAAATCCGGGTCGAAGAGGTTCAGTTGCCACTTGCCGTCTTTTCCCATCTGCGCTTTCTCGCTGCCGTGCGCCTTCCAGCCATGCGCTTCGAGCGTCGCCTGCGCTTTTTTCATGTCGGCGACCCCCAGCGAAATGTGATTCAGTACACCCATCAGCCGTAGGTCGGGATGGTCGGGATGATTGAGCATGTATTCCAACCAATCGGTGCCGTCGGGCACCTGCATGGCAACCCAGTCAGT
>DATNKA010000851.1:0-3739 GCA_035603655.1 Candidatus Acidiferrales bacterium
GATCAGCGCGCTCTTGCGTCCCGCCGCAGTCAGAATCGACTCCACCAGAAATGCCGTAGTGCTCTTCCCATTCGTCCCCGTAATTCCGGTGACCGCAATTCGCTCCGCCGGCTTTTTATAAAAGTTCGCACTCAGGCGCGCCAGCGCCCGCCGCCCGCTCGGAACCACCGCCCAGCCCACATTCGGACGCGGTTTTTCCTCCGCCGAATCCGTCACCACCGCTACCGCTCCTGCTTGAATCGCCTGATCGATAAATCGATTGCCGTCGCTCGATTCGCCCCGCATCGCCACAAATACGCACCCCGGCCTCACCCGCCGCGAGTCATATTCCACACTGCTCACGCCCGGATCCCCGCTCTGTGCGAGGACTTCCACGCCATCCAGCAACTGTTGGAAGGTCATTGCTCAGGATTATATGGTATGGGCCTGCGGCCGCAGGCACGATGCGGCTACGGAATGCCGCCGCGAAAGCTTACTTCTTGCTCGCCTTACCCTCCATTACGGTGGACCATTTCGTTCCATCTTCTGACATATCGAAGGTGAAATTGTACGAGGTGGCCGAAGTCATCTTCATCGTGAAGCGCCCCTTCATGGTCATGCCGCCCATCTTCTCGTCGTTGGTCCAGGTCCAGGTATCGCCATCGAGCCCGCCTCTGGAATCATCGAATTCGCCGAAGCTGTTGAACTCTCGGTAGGTGTATGCCTTATCGTCGGTGGAATATCCCAGCACGGACAAGCCCACGCCATTGCCCATCGAACTTTTATAATCGGAGTGACAGACGACATAAAAGCCACCCTCCATCCACTCGCACCTTTCGCTTTCCGTCATCGAGCCGCCAGGCCCCATCGATCCCGGTTTCATGTTGCCGTCGAGAGACCACGCACCCACGAACACGTCCAGCTTCTTAAGTTCCGGTCCGGGCTTCGGAGCCTGCATCTGAGCCGTCGCCACGGCCGACAACATTAATGCGGAACTCAGAATCATTCCAAGTCGTTTCATGCGCGTCTCCTTAGATTTTTTTCGCATGTCGGTTACGGCTGACCGACATTCTACTGCTCATTTGCGAAGCGCAAAGGCAATTCTACAGCGCTCCGCTTACCAGTCTCCCCAGTGCGCCGCCGTGGCCTGATGAAACTTCAGCTTCCACTGCTCCCCTTGCTTGAGCCATACCGAGCTGAAATGCTGATAGCGCGGCGGTGGGCCCTGATCTTCTTCGGGTTTTTCCCGAACGATTGCGTCGTAGCTGACGATTGCGCCATCGTCCCCCAACGGCAGGACTTTTATGTCATAGGCCGTGAGTTCGACTAGGCCGGAGTCGCCGAGATTGTCTGCTGCTTCTTGGCTCTGCAGCAGCTTGCCGTCCACTCCGACCAGCGAAAAGTCTCCGCTCAATGTCCGTCTGAAAAATACGGCGTCGTCTTTTTTCTTGGCTTCGATCAAAGCTTTCTCATTCGTGATTGCGTTTTGTTCCAACGTGCCCGAGCCCTTGGTAGCGCTCCTAGCTTGCGCCACTATTCGCGGTGCGACTGCAAGACAGGCGAGAACAGCATAAGCAAGCCAAAGCGATTTCACACCGCCTCCTTCTAATTCTGTCTTAAAGCGAGACGCCAGGAAGGCCGTCGATACTCTGTTTATTCTTCTGCTCACGGTAATCTCTCAAACCTTCAGGCCCCTTCTTGCGGGCCCAGGCGTGGAGCTGTTCACGCTCACCCTCGTATTTGAAACTCGGAACGCCGTAGCCGCAAGAATCGGTGACGCGCGTCAGGTCCACGACGATGATCGAGCGGGCGTTATCGCGAACTGGGAAGTTTTCCGCAAGGGTCGCAAACTCGGCGTCGTGCGGTTCGACGACGCGTCCGCAGCCGTACAGGCGGAAAACATTCGGCGGACCCTGGAATGCGCAGAACATCAGAACGATTCGCCCATTCTCTTTCAAATGAGCGATGGTCTCCACTCCACTGCCGTTGAAATCAATGTAGGCGACGGTGGTTGGATTGAGGATGCGAAATGTATCCAACCCTTTCGGAGACAGGTTTACATGGCCGGTGGCATCCAGCGGGGCCGAGGCCACGAAAAAGATATGCTGCTCTTCGATGAATCGGCGGGCAACGTCATCGATCATGGAACGCGTTTTGCCCACGGCTACTCCTGGATTCTCCGTACCAGATCCGCGCGCGGCACCGAGACCTGCTCGCCGGTTGCAAGATTTTTCAGGGCGAATGCGTCAGCTCTGATTTCATTTTCCCCGACGATCAAAATGTATTTTGCTCCCGCCTTGGTCGCGGTCTCAAACGATTTCTTCAGCCGGAAGGTTTCATCTCCCAAATCCACTACCACATCGCGGCGGCGGAGTTCGCGGGCCAGCCGGGCGGCTTCGGCGTTCATGGCTGCGCCAAGGGGAGCTATATACACGTCCGGTTTGCGCAGCACACTTTCGGCCGGGGTTGATTCCTGCAATGACATCACCAGACGGTCTTCGCCGATGGCGAAACCGATACCGGGAGCTGCCGGACCACCGAGCGCTTCGGAAAGCCCATCATAGCGGCCACCTCCGAGGATTGCATTCTGCGCCCCCAGCGCTCCATGGGTGAACTCGAACGCGGTGCGGGTGTAGTAATCGAGTCCGCGTACCAGGCGGTCATTCAGGCTGAAGGCAACGCCAACCTTGGTGAGAATTCCTTTTACCGCCTCAAAATGCGTGCGGCATGCCTCATCCAGAAACTGGCTGATGCGGGGCAGAGAGTCGATGATGGGTTGATCGGCGGGGACTTTGCAATCGAATACGCGAAGCGGATTCGTGACCGCGCGGCGCTGGCAATCGACGCACATTTGACCGACCACTGGCTCCAAAGCCTTGCGCAGAGCCTGGTTGAACGCGGCGCGATCATTCGAGCATCCGACAGAATTCAGTTCGAGGTTCCAGCCGGTGATTTTCAGGCGATCCAGCAGCGTAGCCAGCATCTCCAAAACCTCCGCATCGCGCGCCGGAGACTCGCTGCCCGCCGAAGCTGGGCCAATCACCTCAGCGTCGATCTGATAAAACTGACGATAGCGGCCCTTCTGGGGACGCTCCCGCCGGAACATCGGTCCGATGCAGTAGAGCTTATTCAGTCCGCGATCACCCAGTTTGTGCTCAATGTAGGCTCGGACGATTCCGGCTGTGGCCTCGGGGCGAAGTGTAAGCGATTGCCCTTTATCACTCTCCGCTCTTCCCCGATCCTCCCAGGTGAACATCTCCTTGGAGACGATGTCGGTTTCTTCCCCGACTCCGCGCGCGAAAAGTTCGGTCGACTCGAAGATCGGTGTACGAATTTCCTGGAAGTTGTAGACGCGAAACACATCGCGCACCGCGGATTCCACAAAATTCCAGAGCGCAGTTTCGGGCGGGAGCAGGTCGCGAGTTCCCCGAACAGCCTTGATCATTTAATTTCCAGTCTTGATATTCAATTTGTCGCTTGCCGTGACCCGCAGGCAACCAGACAAACCCATAAGCCCCCGCAGGGACCTCTGATATCGCCATTTCCTGTGGCGGGCAGGCAACACTGGGCGACTCTTGGTTATTACCCAGGCTCGAACCAGCTGCGTCATCGTTCCCGCAAATACTCTTCCGTATATCCCAGATAATTCCTGGCATACATCATGATCATGTCTTCTTCACTCTTATCGAGTTTGCGACGGAGTTTTCCGGGTGATCCCATCCATAGCGATCCTGGCTCGACGACGGTGCGCTCTGGAATC
>DATNKA010000852.1:0-6074 GCA_035603655.1 Candidatus Acidiferrales bacterium
GCCCTCCGTTGCGCAGCGGCCTGCAATGGCGGCTCATTTCGCATCTTTCCCTCAATCATCTCTCGCTGGTCGAAGGAGGCGTCGATGCACTTCGGGAGTTGCTTCGCCTCTACGATACCGGGGCCACGTCCTCCGTAGCCCGGCAGATCGCGGGCATCACGTCCATCAGCAGCGGACGAAAGATGGCTCGCCTGGATTCGGAATACGGTTTCATTTTTTGCCAGGGCGTCGCCATCGACGCCGAGTTGGACGAAGAGCAGTTTGCCGGCAGCGGACCTTTTCTGCTGGCTAGCATCTTGGATAGATTTTTCGGGTTGTACTGTGCGGTAAATTCGTTTACTCAACTTCGGGTTTCAACCCGGCAGCGGAAGGGAGTGGTTTGGGAATGGCCGCTTCGAACTGGGGAACAGATCGTCGCGTAGAAGAACTCCTGTTCGCCAAGGCGTGGGAATTCGACTTCTTTCAGGCGGTGTGCTTGTTGCAGCGCCGCTACCGCGAAGAGCAGCCGGAAGGAGACGCTCGCGAATCCGAGGCCGTGCGTTTCCGCGTGAAGAATTCGCTGGCCTTCCCCGCGAGTTCGATCGTAGAGGTTGACCATGGCAAGCCTGGCCACGGCAGTTCCGACAACGAAAAGTCGGGCCCCCCTCAGATGACTGTGACGTTCCTGGGGTTAACCGGGGCCGAGGGCGTGCTCCCGGCGGCGTATACGGAACTTGCTGTGGATCGCGAATGTTTCGGCGATACGTCGTTTGCCGACTTTCTTGATTTGTTCAATCACCGGCTAATCTGGCTTTTCTATCGGTCGTGGGAGAAGCACCACTTTTTCGTCGAGTACGAGCGGTCCCAATCAGTCGACGGAGGTCCTGATTCTGTTACCTCCGGTCTTTTTGATTTGATCGGAATGGGGACGCTCGGGTTACGAGGCCGTTTGCCGGTTCCTGATGAGGCTCTTTTGCGCTACGCCGGCTTGCTTGCCCAGCGGCCCCATTCGGCCGAGTGTCTGCGCGCGCTGCTTCACGACTACTTCGAACTTCCTGTGAGGGTGGAGCAGTTGCTGGGAAGATGGCACACGCTGGAACACAATGAGCTGTGCTGTCTGGGCTCGGAGGAAGAGAACAGCCAGCTGGGCTGCGGCGCGGTTGCCGGGGATTCGGTGTGGACGCGGCACGCGTTGGTTCGACTGGTTTTCGGTCCACTCGCAGCCGCGCAGTTTCAAAGCCTTCTGCCCTGCGGCGAGCGCTTTCGAAAGGTCGCTGCCATCGCGCGCTGGTTCCTGGGTGCCGCCCTCGACTTTGAAGTGCAACCGACGCTTCGGGGCGACGAGGTTCCATCCTGTCAACTAAGTGACGACTCCACGGCGTCGCGGCTGGGTTGGTCAGCGTGGTTGAGGACCGATCCATTTCCCCATGCCGCCGAAGACGCCGTCTTTGCGGAGCAAGAAGCTATCGGGTTGGAGGCTTGATATGGCGCTAAGTCGGGAAGGGTTGATCGCGAAGTTGAACGCCACCTGCCGCGCAGGGTTGGAAGAAGCGGCGAGGCTGTGCGTCGCGAGAACCCACTACGAAATCGATGTCGAACACTACCTGCTCAAGCTTACGGAGATGTCGGACGCGGACGTTGCCGCCATTTACCGCCATTTCGAGATTGACGCCTCGCGCGTGTCGCGCGATCTCACGCGCGCCCTGGACCGGATGAAGTCAGGGAACTCTCGCAATCCGGCGATTTCACCGCGCATCGTGCGATTGCTCTCGGAAGCTTGGAGCATTGGGTCGGTGGAATACAACGCAGCACAGATTCGCTCCGCTTTTATTCTGACCGCATTGCTGGCCAGCGAAACTCTCTCTCACTTCGCAACCGCCAGCTGCCCCGAACTGCAAAGGATCTCAGTCGAGGCATTACGCAACGACCTGTTTTCAATCTGCGCCAACTCGGTGGAAGATCTCTCCGGCTTCATGAAAGAAGGAAGAGGTGCGACTGGCGGTAAAGGCGAGCCTGCAGCTGCAATGGCCCCTTCAGCGAAGACCAGTCTCGACCAGTTCACCATCAACCTGACCGAGGCGGCGAAGGCGGGGAAAATCGATCCGGTGTTGGGGCGTGACTTCGAAGTGCGGCAGATCATCGACATCCTGACTCGTAGAAGACAGAACAATCCCATACTCACGGGCGAGGCGGGAGTCGGCAAAACCGCGGTGGTAGAGGGTTTTGCTCGTCGCATCGCCAGCGGGGATGTTCCACCATCACTAAAAGGAGTGGAGTTGAGAACTCTTGATCTCGGACTTTTACAAGCCGGAGCCGGGGTCAAGGGGGAATTCGAGAATCGACTAAAGAATGTAATTGCCGAAGTCAAGGCCTCGCCCACTCCCGTCATTCTCTTCATCGATGAGGCGCATACCATTATCGGAGCAGGCGGCCAGGCTGGGCAGAACGATGCGGCCAACCTTCTCAAGCCGGCGCTGGCGCGCGGCGAACTGCGAACCATCGCAGCGACCACATGGTCCGAATATAAGAAGTACTTCGAGAAAGACGCTGCGCTTGCGCGCCGCTTCCAGGTGGTGAAGGTGGAGGAGCCCACCGAGCAGCAGGCTGATATCATGCTGCGCGGCGTCAAGTCTACGCTCGAAAAACACCATCACGTGTCGATTCTCGATGAAGCTGTAACCACCGCCGTGCGCCTGTCGCAGCGTTACATCTCCGGCCGGCAGCTCCCGGATAAGGCTGTCAGTGTGCTCGATACGGCGTGCGCACGCGTATCGCTGGCGCAGAATGCAACCCCGGCGTCGCTCGAGGATGCGCGCCGGCAAATCGAATCGATCGAAACCGAACTCGGCATCCTGGAGCGAGAAGCTGCGGCCGGAACTGACCATGGCGAGCGGCTCAGCAGATTAGTCGCGGAGAAGGAGGCTGCACGGGTGCGGGAGTCGGAACTTCAGGAGCGGCTGATTCAGGAACGCGCGGTCGTGCAAAAGATGATTGAGTTGCGAGGCAAAATCGAAGAGGTCGTGCTCGCAAAACCGGAAGCAGTCGCAACCGTAAGCAGCATGACGGGAACCGGCCCGGTTCTGGTGGTTCCGCGATCCATCCCCGAGCTAAGCTCGATGAGCCCCGATCAGATGCGTGTCGACTTGGCGAACTTGGCTACAGAGTTGGCTACTTTGCAAGGCGAGAATCCGCTGGTAAGGCCGTACGTCGATGGTGGCACCATTGCTGAGGTGATCGCTGGATGGACCGGAATTCCCGTTGGCAAAATGCTGAAGGATGAAATCCAGACCGTGCTGAAGCTAAAGAACCTGCTCGGAGAACGGGTTGTGGGACAAGATCACGCCCTGCAAGCCATCAGCCAGCGAATCCAGACTGCGCGTGCCGGCTTGGACGATCCACAGCGGCCGGTTGGCGTTTTCCTCCTGGTGGGGCCAAGTGGCGTGGGAAAAACCGAAACTGCGTTGGCGTTGGCCGATACGCTCTATGGTGGTGAACGCAATTTGGTCACCGTGAACATGTCCGAATATCAGGAAGCGCATTCCATCTCCGGCTTGAAAGGATCTCCTCCCGGCTACGTGGGTTACGGCGAAGGCGGAGTGCTCACCGAAGCGGTGCGGCGGAAGCCATATTGCGTTGTTCTTCTCGACGAGATGGAAAAAGCGCACACCGACGTGATGGAGCTCTTCTACCAGGTCTTCGACAAAGGCTTCATGGAAGACGCCGAGGGACGGGACGTGGATTTCAAGAATACTGTGATTCTGATGACCTCGAACACCGGCTCAGACCTCATCATGAAACTATGCGCCGATCCCGATACCCGGCCCGAGCCGGCGGCGTTGGCCGAAGCCTTGAATCCAGAGTTGCGCAAGATATTCAAGCCCGCACTTTTGGGGCGCCTGATCGTGGTTCCCTATTATCCGATCGATGATCAATCGCTGCGCCGGATTATCAAGCTGAAACTCGGGCAGATCGGAGAACGCCTAGAAGAGAACCATCGCGTTCCTCTCACCTATTCGGAGGAACTGATTTCTGAAATCGTGCGGCGCTGCACCGAAGTTGAGAGCGGGGCACGCAACGTGGATCACATTCTGACCGGAACGCTGCTACCTCAGATCTCCAGCGAGATGCTTTCGCGCATGGTGACGGGAAACGCGCTGAGCCGGGTGCATGTCACGGTGGAGCAAGGGCAGGGATTCCGCTACGACATCGCATAATTGTCATGGCCGCACATCGACAATACGTTCCGGTCCGCGACACCGCAGACGTCTTTCAAGTGGAGGACGGCACCATGTGCCGTATGCCCAGCCCCACGCCCGGACCTCTGCGCGGTCAATCGGAGAGTCCTGAGGATGAAATGCGGTTTCAGGGCAAGAAACACATGACGCCGTCCCGACAGACGATTGCTCACAAGCTTACGTTGCAAGTTCCCGGAACGGATAGGAACTAACCATGTCGATAACCCAAGCGACCAGACAAATCGCGATTGATACTCCGCTAGGGGAGGACGCCCTGGTCCTGCGCTCGTTCCAAGGGCAGGAAGCTCTCTCGAGACTGTTCACTTTCCATCTGGACCTGGTCTCCGAGGACGCATCCGTCAAATACGAAGATATCGTGGGCCAAGCCGTAACCGTTCGCCTTTCGCTGGCAGACAGCTCTCAGCGGTACTGGAACGGTTATGTGAGCAGGTTTGTCCAAGCCGACCGGGACAGCAAAGTCGCGGTGTATCACGCCACGATGGTGCCCTGGCTTTGGTTTCTCGATCAAACCACCGATTGCCGCATCTTCCAGGGCAAGACCGCGCCTGACATCATCAAGCAGATTTTCAAGGAATACAGCTATAACGACTTTGCGCTGCGGCTCTACGGTGACTTCGTAAAGCGCGACTATTGCGTGCAATACCGCGAATCGGATTTCAACTTCGTTTCCCGCCTCATGGAAGAAGAAGGCATCTGCTATTTCTTCGAGCACGAAAACGGGAAACATACGCTGATTCTCGCCAACGATCCAGCAGCCCATAAGCCGTGCCCCAACCAGCCGACTGCCCGTTATGAAGGATCTGCCGGCGGTTGGCAGGATGATGACGTCATCCTGCATTGGCACCAGGAGCAAGAACTTCGACCCGGCGTTTACACCGTGACCGATTACAACTTTGAAACTCCCTCCACTAGTCTTCTAAGTTCAGTGAACGGCAGCGGCAAGTGGGAGGTCTACGATTTCCCAGGAGAGTATACGAAGCGCGCCGACGGCAATCGTTTGGCAAAGGTGCGCCTGCAAGAACAGCAAATGCCGCAATCTGTGGCTCGAGGCAGCGGCGACTGTCGCGCGTTCGATGTTGGCTACAAATTCAAGCTGACGGACCACTACCGTGATGATCTGAATCAAGAGTATGTGCTGACGTCTTTACACCATTCCGGGCGACACAACCTGGGATATGGGAGCGGAGCTTCCGAATCCGCGGAACCGGTTTACGAAAACACTTTCGAATGTGTGCCGGCTACGACCACGATTCGTCCGCCACGCCGCACACCAGTTCCGGTCATCCAAGGTTGTCAAACCGCCGTCGTGGTGGGGCCGGCAGGCGAAGAAATCTTTACCGATAAGTACGGCCGAGTGAAGGTGCAGTTCCATTGGGACCGCGAAGGCAAGAAAAACGAGAACAGTTCTTGTTGGGTGCGGGTTTCATATCCCTGGGCGGGGAAGTCGTGGGGCGGGATTCACATACCGCGCATTGGCCAGGAGGTCATCGTCGACTTCATCGAGGGGGATCCGGATCGTCCGATTATTACGGGCCGCACCTACAACGCCGGACAAATGCCGCCGTGGGACTTGCCAGGCAAAATGATGGTGAGCGGCTACAAGTCGAACAGTACGAAAGGCGGCGGTGGATACAACGAGATATCGTTCGATGATACGAAAGGCACAGAACTGATTCAGGTCCATGGCCAGTACGACATGGACACCAAGATCGAACACGACGAGCGCCGCCACGTCATTAACAACCGCACCAAGAATGTCGATGTGGACGAGACCAGCACCATCGGCAATAACCGAACCGAGAAAGTTGGAAACAACGAACAAATCACAATTGGCGTGAA
>DATNKA010000853.1:0-3319 GCA_035603655.1 Candidatus Acidiferrales bacterium
CGTTTCCACTCAGAATGCGATTGTCGGGCTGACGACACGGGTCGCAATGGAGCGCAGAGCGAACGAGACCGCTGCTTTTGGTGTGAGTACTGGTCGACTGTCGCCGGAGAGCGCCAAGAAGCTGTCCTCTCTTCAGCCTGCCGGCTGCCAGTTGGCAATTTCCGGCAGGAACGAAGGGGCTCTAAGGCGCAATTCTAACCTAGCTTCTCGGCGACCGACTTTGCCTGTGTGAATAAATACAGATAGTCCGGGCCACCGGACTTGGAATCAGTTCCCGACATGTTGAAACCGCCGAAGGGATGCGCGCCCACCATGGCTCCGGTACACTTGCGATTGATGTAGAGATTGCCCACATGGAACTCGCGAGTTGCGCGAGCGATCTTGTCCCGCGACTTGGTGTAAACGGCGCCAGTGAGGCCGAATTCAGTGTCGTTGGCGATTTCGAGGGCGTGATCGAAGCCGCGAGCTTTGATCACCGCGAGCACCGGACCGAAAATCTCCTCCTGCTCGAGTCTTGACTTGGCCGGAATATCGGCGATGACGGTGGGGCGGATATAGTAGCCTTCTCCCGCTTCCGTGGCGCGTGCGCCGCCGGTGATCACGCGACCATCTTTCCGGCCTTGCTCGATGTATTCGAGAATCGTCTTCATCGAGCCCTCGTTGATGACGGCGCCCATATTGGTGTTCTCGGCGGGATCGCCGACAGTAATTTTTTCGACGCGCGCTTTCAGTTGTTCGAGAAACTTGTCGTAGATGCGCTCGTCGACGATGGCGCGGGAGCAGGCCGAACACTTCTGTCCCTGGAAGCCGAATGCGGCCTGCGCCACGCCTTCGACGGCGGAATCGATATCGGCGTCGGCGTCGACAATAATGGCGTCTTTGCCGCCCATTTCGAGGATGGTGCGCTTGATCCAAACCTGGCCTGAGGCCTGGGTGGCAGCAACTTTGTTGATGTGGAGGCCGACTTCGCGAGAGCCGGTGAAGGCGACATAGCGCGTTTTGGGATGCGCGACGACAGCATCGCCGAAGCTGGCGCCAGCGCCGGGGCAGAAATTCACCACGCCTTCGGGGAGTCCGACCTCTTCAAGAAGCTCGATGAACTTGGCGGCGATGGTGGGCGAATCGCTCGATGGCTTCAGGATTACGGTGTTGCCGCCCACGATCGAGGCTACGGTCATACCGGCCATAATGGCGCAGGGAAAATTCCATGGAGGAATAACCGCGCCAACGCCGAGGGGAATGTAAGTGAGCGAATCGTGCTCGCCGGGCAATTGCACCGGGGTCTCAGCCTTGGCCAGGCGCAGAGCTTCGCGAGCATAGAATTCGCAGAAGTCGATGGTCTCGGAGATATCGGCGTCGGCCTCGCCCCAGTTCTTGCTGACCTCGAAAACCAGCCAGGCCATGTAATCCATTTTGCGCTGGCGCAGGAGGTCGGCGGCGCGGAACAGCAGGCTGGCGCGCTCTTCGATGGGAGTGTTCTTCCACGATGCGAATGCCTTGAGCGCGGCGTTCATGGCGGGCTCCACGTGCTCTTTGCCGGCCTTCTGGTGAATGCCGACGATCTGCGACGGTCGCGACGGATTCAACGACTTGATCTTGTCAGTCGTCTTAACACGCTGGCCGCCGATGATGAGGTCATACTCGCGGCCGAGTTGTCCGCGAACGCGCTCGATGGCGGCGCGCATCTTGCGGGCGTTTTCTTCCTGGCGGAAATCGTAGAAGGATTCGTTGACGAATGGTCCTTGATGAGAGGCAGTGCGCGGCCGGACGGGGGCTTCGAGGGTTGCCATGGGGATCCTTTCAAAAGTGCTTCTTCAAACCTTGTAGGTTGAATCGTAGATTGTCTTGCATATTTTACACCCGTGGCCACGGGACGAGAGGACCGGGCGAATCCTCGGGCGGTTGAACGGAATGGCGATGTCAGAGCAACTTAGCCTCCAGCCTGAGTGCTAATCGGAGGACACTGGAGGACACGGCCGGTACGGCACGAAAACCGGCAGCGCTGGGGTAAGATTCATCAACTCCATATTGCGACAGTTCGGCTATGACTCTGTCGCTGAGTGGCGCGCCAAGCACCTCAAGGATGGTATACCGGGGATTGGCGGAGTGAGACCCGTGATGCAGATCAGTTTTGTCGAGTTCAGACAACAGCAGGTCCTCAGCTGACGAAGATTTCGAAGCGTTGAAGGTAGTAATGCCCGCCAGATGACCTTTCTGATTGCGCTTCTTCCACAGTCGCCGGGCTACGACTCGGTTGAGGGGCGTGTTCACAAACGGGCACTCCCGGAGCAAACTCTGCCAGATGTTCACCGAATTCTCGCTCGACGACAACGTAGACCGTATACGGTATACCCCCCGTGGTTTGTCTGCCTATCCCGCTTGGTCGCAAGAATCCTGCATAGCTACTTAGTTTGGAGCCAGGGCCGGCGAGTGCATCGGTCCTTCGGTCGGAAAAAACGCAGACCTACAGGATGACCGCGATGTGGGTTAAGGTCATGACTGAGGCTGGTGATAGACTCGAATGTTTTCGCAGAGGCAAAGACCTTATGGATATTAAACGTGTAGGTGTGATCGGTGCCGGGACGATGGGCAACGGGATCGCTCACGTGTTTGCGCGCAGCGGGTATTCGGTCGTCCTGTGCGACGTGGAGCGGCGGTTCCTGGACCGCGGAATCGCCACGATCACGAAGAATTTCGATCGCGAGGTCGCGAAGAACAAGATCACTATCGACGATAAGACTTCGGCGTTGCAGAAGATCGAAGCAGTCACTGATCGCTCCAGGCTGGCCGACTGTGACTTTATTGTAGAGGCGGCGACCGAGAAGTTCGAGATCAAGGCGGAGATTTTCCGCGATCTCGATGGGCTTGCGCGGCCCCAGGTGATTCTGGCTTCGAACACTTCTTCGATCTCGATCACGAAGCTGGGAGCGCTGACGAAGCGTCCGGAGAAAGTGATTGGAATGCACTTCTTTAATCCTGTGCCGGTAATGAAGCTGGTGGAGGTGATTCGAGGGCTGGCTACTTCACCGGAAACCTTTGCCGCGGTGCACGACTTGTCAGTCAAGCTCGAAAAAACTCCGGTCGAAGTGAATGATGCGCCGGGATTCGTCTCCAACCGCGTGCTGATGCCGCTCTTGAACGAAGCCATGTATGCGGTGATGGAGGGCGTGGCTACGGCAGAGGCAGTGGATGAAGTTTTCAAGCTGGGGATGGCGCATCCCATGGGTCCGCTGACGCTGGCGGATTTTATTGGCCTCGATGTTTGCCTCGACATTATGCGGGTGATGCTCGAGGGGTTGGGCGATCCTAAGTACCGGCC
>DATNKA010000854.1:0-2161 GCA_035603655.1 Candidatus Acidiferrales bacterium
TTTGTTTACGTTCTGTATCGGTATACCCAGCCACTGGTGGTTAAACAGGTTGAAAGCGTCCGCTTGGAACTGTATCGTGACCCGCTCCGTCACCCTAGTGTTCTTATAAACGCTCATGTTGATGGTGCTGATCGGCTGACCCTGTGCGGTGTTTCGGCCCACTCCCAAGAATGGCGAACCGAGGATCGTGGCGGCCGTCGGGTTGTTGATAACCCAATGAGCTCCCGTAATAGGAGTAACGGCGCACTGGCCCGCGATTCCGCCGCTGCCTATGCACCCCTGAGCGTTAGCATTCACACTGACTAAAGTCCCAAGAGGGAGTCCCGTAGTGCCTGTTGCTGTAGCCGGGCAGGTCGACAGTGTTCCGTCGCAATACTGCCCCACCGTGTTGAACGGCAAGCTTGCGTTACTAAGGATAGGCCGGCAAGCATCGAGCCCGCCTCCAGTAAAATTAGTAGGGTCGCACAGGGATCCCGGTTGTGCATTCTGTTCCACGGTGTAAGGCTGTCCGCTTGAGTAGCGGTAGGTTCCGTTGATCTGCCAACCACCCATCAAGTGTCCCAGGAAACCCGATTGTTGACGATGGAACGGCAGGTCATACAAACCAAGCACGGTAAGGACGTTGGGGAAGTTGTAATTGCTGACCGCACGTTCCGAACCGGTGACATCGAACGGATTCTGTGCAAGCGCGAATACTGTGCCGGTATTAGTCGAAAAAGCTTCCGAGGCGTTGTCAATGGTCTTGCTGTAGGTATAGCCCGCCTCTCCTGTAAAGCCATGCCAATTCTGCAGACGAAACTGGGTTTGCAAACCATCATAAATGGAATAGCCGCTGTTGGCGTACTGGATGACGCGACTGAAGTTGCAGTTCGCATATCCAACCGGATTCCCTGCCGTGTCCGTTCCCTGCGCGCCCGGCAGCGCGGTATTGGTGCACGGTGTTAGACCCGCAGGAATAAAGTGGCCAAACCCCGCATTGACCAAGGGCAGGATATCTGGATTGCCATTGACCTCCTGAAAATTGGCGAGGGTGTGACTCCCGACGTAACGAACCTCCGCCGCCATCTTGCCGCCGATTTGGCGCTGAATACCGAGATTCCACTGTTGTGAATACGGGTTACGAAAATTGTTGCCGAACTGAAGTTCAGTCGCCACACCTGGATTCCCCTTGGGAGCTAGCGGAAAAAGCGCTGAGGCGATGTTCGCGCCGTCAAGGCTAGAGATATTCGGCAACCCTGCAGCAGCCGTGCCGGCCGCGTTCGGAATGGTTGCAAAGTTGGTGTAAGGCGCGCTCCCTTGAACATTGGTCGCGAGATTGTAGTACGCGAAATCATAGGCGATACGGAAACCACCTCGAACTACAGTTTGGTTATTTCCAAGCAAACTTGGAAGAATTCGCGGTGTCCACGCAAATCCCAGCACCGGCCCAAAGTTGTGGTAGTGATTCGGAAGGGAGGGAACCGTCGTCTGGCTGAGCGGAAGAGACGTGCTCCAAAGAGGATTGGATCCAGTCTGTTGCGCGACGCTCTCATTGTGCAGCAGGTTGCTGGCCTGCTGATAGAAATCCCATCGCAGTCCCAGATTTAGCGTCAGGTTACTCTTGACTCGCCAATCATCTTGAAAGTACAAGCCAAAGTCGTTCTCTTTAAATCGTGTAACAGGCACCCCGTATGCGACTTGGGTCTGCTCTGGAGTGTTCGCGATGAGTGAATCGAAGTTAGCGAATAGGAATGTACTATTCGTCCCGAACAGAGAATAGTTGGGGGACCGCTGTCTATCGTACTCTCCCCCCCATTTCATCACATGCCTGCCGCGGACCATCGAGGCGTTATCCTGGGTCTGGTACACGTTGATGATGCGTCCTTGAGGAAAAACGTCGAACTGTCCGAAGCTCAAGGCCGTTGGATCTTGAATGTTGATTTGTGGAGGACAAAGTCCAAGAGTCGCCAGAACGCAAGTGGGAAATCCGCCCCCATCGAATTCGGAGCGCGCACGAGAATAGCTGAAGCGAACCTGGTTCAAGAAATTAGGACTAAAAGTATGCGTGAGATCCAGACCAATTTGCTGACTGAGCCCCGGAACGCTCACGATTTGGCCAGCCGCCGCCGCTGCATTGCCGATGAAAGATTCGTTGGATGTAATGGTCTTTTGATATATGTAG
>DATNKA010000855.1:0-2329 GCA_035603655.1 Candidatus Acidiferrales bacterium
ACGAGCAAGGCGTTTAACCTGGGAAGCTACGATGACGTCAAAAAGCACGCTGGGGCCATCTATGATCGCATTCCTGGAATCGGCGCTTGTAATGCCGCCCCCGCCACCAAAAGGAGAAGGTCCCTGGCAGCCATCTCGCATTGAACTATTCGCCAAGTGGATGGCGGACGGGTTCCAACCTTAGTCGGCCTCAACCGCCCAGGGTTGCTTCTAAGCTGTAGACGAGGACTGGATCGTCATTGCCGACTTTCGATCAGGTTTCGAATGGAGGAATTCATGAAAGCAAACGTTACGTCCGCCTTCTCAGTTGCGGTCTTGGCGCTGGCGACCGCCATCCCTGTCGTGCGAATTTCCGCCGCCCCCAAGCCGCAGGTCAAGCCCGGAGTAGACCGCCTCTATGTGATCGACTGTGGTGAAGGCAGTGGGCCCGACGAATCGCGTTGGACACCGGGAGTCAATGTCGGAACGCCCGTCGGCTTTCCCGGACACTGCTACCTCATCCACCACGCGCAGGGGTGGTTCCTGTGGGACACGGGCATCGATGATGCTGTGGCGCAATTGCCTAATCACGAAGAGGTGTTTCATGAGTGGGGGCCGGGCACCGGCCCGATCTGGCGCAAACCTATCACGCTCGCGGCTCAGTTCGAACAGTTACAGGTCAAGCCTTCGGACATCAAACTGATGGCCGTGTCACATAGCCACCCGGACCACGCAGGAAATATCGAGATGTTTCCCAACACGCTCATGCTTGTACAGAAAGTCGAGTACGAATGGGCTGGAAGCCGGCAAGACACCGTCGGTTTCAACAAGAAGCATCCGGTGAAGCTCGTCAACGGCGACTACGATATCTTTGGCGACGGGAGCCTCGTGCTGCTCTCCACGCCGGGACACACCCCCGGCCACCAATCTTTGCTCGTGAGGCTCCCTAAAACTGGAGCGGTGATTCTAAGCGGCGATGTCGTGCATTTTCAGACAAGCTTCGAACATCGCTACGTCCCCGACAATAACTGGAACAAGCAGGCCTCGCTGCAGTCCATGGACAAGATAGCGGCAGTCATCGCGAAGGAACATGCGCAGCTCTGGATCAACCACGATCAGTCCCAAAGCGACTCGCAAAAGAAGTTGCCAGCATATTACGATTGATGCCATCTCGGCACTTGCCGAAAAGGACAGATCGGCTAGCTGGCGTGGATCAATTGTTTATGAATGTTAGCCGGACTCCGAACACCGTATTTGTGATGAGCACTGTATCGAAAGGAGCCATCAATGAACGTCGTACAAGTCGACCAGAAGAGCTATGAGATGCCCCCGCGCGAGGGAATCAGCATCGCGCAGTTTCTCACCGTCGCCGACATTGAACGGTCGGCTCGGTACTACGAGAAGGTCTTCGGCGCTCGCATTCTGAGCCTGGGTGACGGCAACGCGCCTGGGTACCTTCAGCTGGCGAATATCTGGATGATTCTGAACGTTGGGGGCGGGCCGACCCCGGATAAGCCGACGGTGACGCTCAGCGTCCCCGACCCGAATCACATCAACAGCTTTATGAATTTCCGCGTTGCGGATATTCAAGCGTGCTATGAATTATGGAAAAGTCGAGGAGCCGAGTTCATCACGGAGCCAATACCTAAGTACGGCGAGATTCGCTGCTACATCCGCGATCCTGACGGCTACATTATCGAGGTCGGACAGAGCACTACCCTCACTTACGGTTAACACTCGGGCCAGATGGGATGCCGACTCTGCGCCTCATCTTTGCGCTTCTGCCAATTTTGCTTTTAACCGTCACTCGCTCTGACATAGAAAGGAGTACCAGATGGTCCTCACAAACGAACTGAAAGAGGCCCCGCACGTGATCGCGCCTGTCGCCTTGAACAGGCTTAGTGTGAATGTTTTTACCGCCCCGGGAAAGCCTATGGTCGGCGAGCGCCCAAAGCCCTTCGGCGAAGCGCTCGGCTTTGACCCGATCACATCGACTTTAATCTTCGGCGAGTACGACGCGGTGCTGGTGGACGCAATGGGAACGGTGGCTGAGGCCAAGGCTCTCGCGGATTGGGTGGCTCTGCACAATCGCAACCTCGAAACCATCTATATAACGCACGCCCATTTCGACCACTTCTACGGTCTGAGCGTTCTGCTCGACCGTTTCCCGGGCGCCCGGGCGATCGCAACGCCCAAGACAGTGAAGGCCATGCAGATGTCTTTCACTCCCACGGTGGAGCGGTTGGCCCGCCGTATGTTTCCTGGGCAGGTCGCCACCAAGTTGGTTTCACCCGAGCCCTATGAGCCCGACAGGTTCACTCTCGAGGGTCACGAGTTGCGCATTATCGAG
>DATNKA010000856.1:0-8136 GCA_035603655.1 Candidatus Acidiferrales bacterium
CACCCGCGAATCCCGGCGTGCCGCGCGCAATGGTGGTCAAATCCACGTCATCGGACAGCGGAGTTTTCTTAGTGTGAACTTTGAGGATCTGCTCGCGACCCTTCACATCCGGACGTCCGACAACCACTCGCCGATCGAAACGACCGGGCCGCAACAGTGCCGGATCCAGAACGTCGGGACGATTCGTCGCCGCCACCAGAATGACGCCTTCGTTCGATTCGAACCCGTCCATCTCCACCAGCAACTGATTCAGGGTCTGCTCGCGCTCGTCATGGCCACCGCCCAGGCCTGCTCCGCGGTGCCGTCCCACGGCGTCGATCTCGTCGATAAAGATGATGCAAGGAGCATTCTTCTTACCCTGCTCGAACAGATCACGCACGCGGCTGGCACCGACCCCGACGAACATCTCCACGAAATCCGAACCAGAGATCGAAAAGAACGGTACATTGGCTTCGCCCGCAACCGCCCGAGCCAGAAGCGTCTTGCCGGTTCCCGGGGGACCAACCAACAGCACTCCCTTAGGAATCCTGCCACCCAGTTTCTGGAATTTTTGCGCCTCGCGCAGAAATTCGATAATCTCGCGCAGCTCTTCTTTGGCTTCCTCTACGCCGGCCACGTCCTTAAACGTGACTTTCTTCTGCTGCATCGAAAGCAACCGGGCGCGGCTTTTGCCGAACGACAGGGCTTTGTTGCCGCCCGTCTGCATCTGCCGGATCATGAAGAACCACAGTGCTCCCAGCAGAATCAGCGGAGCCCAGGTCCCCAGCAGCTGCAGCGGCCAGCTTCCGCTGTTGGCATCCCGGAACGTCATGGAGACGCCTTTGTCATGCAGCGACTTGATCATCTCAGGGTAGTTGGCCGGGACGGTGGTGTGGAAGGCGGAGTTGTCGGCGCTGTACTTGCCATGTAACTGCATGCCGTCGACCAGCACGTCATGCACTTTCCCTTGATCCACATCACTCATGAACTGGGAAAAATTAATTTCTTTGTCCTTCTGGCCACCACGTCCCTGTTGTATTACCTCCCACAACAAGAGGGCGGACAACCCGATGACCAGCCAGAAAGCTACGGTTTTGACTGTTGAATTCACCAAGACACTCCTAATGAAACCGGGATCCGATCAACTGCGCGGAATCCCGAGGCTCCTGCCACTAAATTAGATGCCGTTCGGACGATTTGGATAAGGGAATTCCCCAAGAACCTTATTCTACCTTTTCTGTGGAAAAAAGGCGCGTCGCCCTGGGGATGACTTGCGATGACTTAAGTCATCTGCGGAACCGGGGCGGCGGCCAGGAACGGAATATTCCGGTTCGTTTGCTCCACCGCGCCTAAGCCGTAGCCTATAAGAAAGGCCTCGTCTACCAGGAATCCAAAATAATCGGGCTGCAAGGCCACGCGGCGGGCGGACTGGCGGTCGAGCAGCGTCACCAATTTTACGGAAGCGGCTCCGCGCGCACGCAAATCGTTCATGAGGAACTCGCTGGTTACGCCCGAATGCACCAGGCCCTCGACCAGCAATATATGCTGGCCGTGGATATCCGGCTCATGGCTGAAGAAGATTTCCACAATCTCTCCCGCGTGGTCGCCCGCTTGCTTGCTGGGCTGCTTGCTGTATTTGGGCTTGATGAACTGGCACACAACCGGAACGTCCAAGGCGCGGACCAGGTCGGCCATGAACATGAAGGCGTTCTCCAGAACCGCCAGGGCTTGGATCGTCTGTCCCCGATAATCGTCGGAGATCTGGCGACCCAGTTCCTTTACTCGTTTCTGGATCTGCTCAGAAGCAATGACTTGCCGAGGTGGCTCGGCTTTCAGAACGTTCATGAATTGGCGTGCCTCCCGGTCGTGAACTTCACAGTGCAGCGGGACCAGATTCCGTTAGATTTAAGACGCTAGATAGTACCGTGGTCAACCGCCCAGGGTAACTCTCGGATCAATACTGCTTCGTGCCCCTCTGTGGCCAGCAGCCCGGCAGGAACTGGAAAGCCGCGCATCCATATAATCACTTCTCCGCTGACTGCGACTGGCCAGAACCTGCGCTGCGCCTGCGCAACATGCCGCTCCTGCAGCAATTCCTTCACCTTCTTCGGCGACTTGGTGTGGGCTGGCCAGAACCGGTCTCCCGGACGCCAGTTCCGCATGATCAATCGCTCCGGCAACAAATCCGCACGAAGAAGTTGCTGCGGATTATACTCCGCAATCCGCACCCCTGGACGAATGCGCAGCGCTTCGATTACTCCCCCGACTTCCGGTACCACAGCGCGTCCGGGCACAGGAAGCGAATACTCGTAATTCAGCACGGGCTCGTTCCGGCTCAGATCAGGGGCGACGAACAGGATAGCTTCCCGCTCGCGGACGATCTTCCAACCGAGCGGAAGCGACAACCCCTTTCCCGCAGCGCCGTCTTCCGTGGCGAACTGCATGATTTCCTCGATATGCTTGAACTCCAGAGGAATCCCCGCCTGCTCTCCGATCGCCTTCAGCACTCTTCTCTGCACAGCTCGCGGTTCCGTCAACAACCACGGGCGGCTTACAGAAGCATTCATGAGGGGCGCGCCCCACTCCTCAATTCTCGCCAATGCCTGAGGATCCACCTCAGGTTGGGGCTGCCCGATCCTCACCAAGGATTGGGCAGCACCGAAACCAGCAAGCCCGCGCAACCATTCCGGCTCCGACCACTGCACCACAGTCCCGAGCCAGCCAGAGACTTCGTTCTCCCAGTAATCCTCTTCATCGCGCGCGATCTCCGCCAGTTCGGAGAAAGTCTCAACCACGGCAGGATTGAACTCCCGCTCGAGCAGCGGAAGCACAAGGCTGCGCACGCGGTTGCGCGTAAACCTGGAGTCTGCATTGCTCGAGTCTTCCCGCCAGGACTGTTTCAGATCGGTTAGGTACTTTTCCAGTTCGCGCCGTCGGACTCCGAGCAAGGGGCGCACAATTTCTCCGTGGCCGTCGCCATCCTCATACTCGACCACGATCCGGGGATAGATTCCACCCAGCCCCCGCAGTCCGGTTCCGCGAACCAGTCGCATCAACACGGTCTCGGCCTGATCATCCAGAGTGTGCCCGGTCGCGATCTTGTTCAGAATTTGCGCCCGGGCCTCCTCTATCGTCCGACCTGAATCCGGGAAGGGCGCGGTTTCGGTCGCGCCGCGAATATCTTCCAAGAATGCGGGCAAGGATGCAGGCTTTAGCCCCGGCGGAATGCTTTTGGACGGCGCAGCGCTTTCCGGGATGCGATTAAGAGATTCGAGATGTTGGGCTTTAGCCCCTGCGCTGCCTAAGTCTTCCGCAGAACCCGATCCCAACAGTCTCTGGAAAAATCCATAGCGCAACTCCCGTGCGGCTGCTTCCACGCCGGAGTGTGCATCCGCCGCCAACCCTGCTACGTCCCCACTCTCGGAATAAAATTCCAGCCCGTTCTCGCCGGCCAGATTCGCGACAAACTCCTGATCCGCCGCTGACTCCGCTCCCCGCAGCTGGTGGTTGAAATGAACCACGAAAATGACGATGCCAAGCTCGGCGCGCAGCTCAAGCAGCAGCCGCAATAGCGCAACCGAATCGATCCCGCCGGAGACAGCAACGCCAACGCGTTCTCCGGCCCGCAACAATTCTTCCCGCCGGATAGGTCTCAACACACGCTGCGCCAGTTCATGCACGAAAACATGTTACAGCAGCAGTCAGCTGGCGGAGCCTCCGGGTGAATTCGATTGGTTGGCGAAATTGGGAACTTACACCATCTTGGGATCGGCAAACTGCGCGTCCGCAACGAGCCTGCCTATGAGCGAGACCGTTCCTCGGGTTCAGTTTCTTCGCTGCGTTCCCGGAGAATTGTGTAGGAGAAGAGAGCTTCCCGGGCAAGGTTAGCACCGAAACTATGGCCAACCGCCCACCAATAGTTGCAAATTGGGGATCCGCTCTCTTCGGAAAGCTGCTTCCAAGCCACTACGATGTTTTCCCCCGATTCATGGAATTCCCCAGCCTCTTTCTGTGCCCGTTCGTTTAGAAGTTCGCTGATTTGTTCTTTGGAGCACTCGCCCGGATTCGTCAGGGTAATGAGGCTCACGCGTAGCCAGCCCGAATCAGTATTCGGCGCCTGATAGATATAGTGATCAGTATCGAATTCTTCGGTCCAATCGTGCGGAATCAAAAAACTGAGCTTCTCGTCGAACGGGAAGACACGATCTAGCCGAATTGTCGTCACAGTCTCGGATTCTTCTCCGCAATCAGCTTCTTAATCTTGTCTACGAATTCCGCTGCCGCCATGTCCTCAGTCTTCTCTTTCCCCCGAGTCCGAACATTCACCTTGCCGGCTTCCGCTTCTTTGTCTCCGACCACCAGCAGGAACGGAATTTTCTGCATGGCGTTCTCGCGGATCTTCGCGCCCATCTTTTCGTTGCGCGCATCCACTTCCACGCGAACGCCAATCGCCTTGAGTTCGTCCGCAACTTTGTTTGCATAGCCTGCATGGCGCTCGCTGATGGGGATCATTGCCACTTGCACCGGCGAGAGCCACACCGGAAACGCGCCCGCGTAGTGCTCGATCAGCACACCGAAGAATCGCTCGATCGATCCATACAGCGCGCGATGCACCATCACCGGCTGTTTGCGCGAACCATCTTCGGCAACGTACTCCAACCCGAAGCGCTGCGGCAAGTTGAAGTCGAATTGCACGGTCGAGAGCTGCCACAAGCGCCCGATGGCGTCCACCACCTTGATGTCAATCTTCGGCCCGTAAAATGCCGCCTCGCCGGGGATGGTCTTGTACTCAATATTGCGGCGTTTCAGCACCTTCTCCAGCGACTCGGTGGCATGGTTCCATTGTTCTTCACTGCCAACAAAATTCCTCCTGTCGTCAGGATTCCAGGTTGACAGTTCGGTCTGGAATTTGTCGAAACCAAAATCTTTCAACACATCCAGGGCGAAATCGAGACAGTTCGAAATCTCGTCTTCAACCTGCTCGGGGGTGCAGAAAATGTGGGCATCATCCTGCGTGAAGCCCCGCACACGCAAAAGCCCGTGCATCACTCCCGAACGTTCATAACGGTAAACCGTACCCAGCTCGCCCAGCCGCACCGGCAGATCGCGATAGGACTTCAGCGAGTCCCGGTAGATTAAAATGTGCCCTGGACAGTTCATCGGCTTGAGGCGATATTCCGCGTCGTCGAGCTCCATGGCGTCGAACATGTTCTGTGCGTAATAGCCTTCGTGCCCGGAAGTAAAGAACAATTGCCGCCGGGTCACATGCGGCGTGTAGACCAGCGAGTAGCCGCGTTTCACATACTCCGAGCGCATCCAGTCTTCCATCTCTTTGCGGATGATCCCACCCTTGGGGTGCCAGAAAATCAGGCCCGGCCCAGCCAGTTCCTGAATGGAAAACAGATCGAGCTGCTTCCCCAGCACGCGATGGTCGCGCTTCTTGGCCTCTTCCAGCTGCTGCAGGTGTGCGTCGAGATCTTTCTTCGAGAAGAACGAAGTCCCATAAATACGTTGCAGTTGCTGATTCTTCTCATCCCCCAACCAGTATGCGCCTGCAACGTTAAACAGCTTGAATGCCTTGATCTTCCCGGTTGCTGGAATATGGGGCCCGCGGCAGAAATCCGTGAACCTGCCGGTGCGGTAGATGGAGATCATTTCATCGGGCTTGGTGAATTGCTCGATGAAGTGGCACTTCATGAAGTCGCCTTCTTTTTTGAATTCAGCCAGCCCTTGGTCGCGGGGCAGAAATTCGCGCGCGTAAGGAATGTTCTGCTGCACCAATTCCTGCATCTTCTTTTCGATCTTCTCCAGATCCTCGGGCGTAAACGGAGTCGGTCTGTAAAAATCGTAGAAGAAGCCGCTCTCGGTCGGCGGACCGTGCCCGAGCTTGGTTTCAGGAAAAAGCTCCAACACGGCCGCCGCCAGCAAGTGCGCCGACGAATGCCGGTAAACTTCCAGCGCCTCTGGATCTTTCTCGTTCAGCAGGCGCAGATCGGTATCTTTTTCGAGCGGCTTGGTGAGATCGATCAGATCTCCGTTCGAGCTTGGCTCGGCCGGCGCGATGGGCCGCGCCCTGGCAACCAGCGCCGCGTCCGCCAGTCGCGGGCTGATCGACTTTGCAATATCGAGGGGGGTCGTTCCCCTGGGGACTTCTTTCACGCTCCCATCCGGAAGCTTTACATGAATGCTATCTGCCATAGAGTTTGGGCCTGCAGGTGTAGTGAATCATCCAGTTTATTGGAGGGATTCCAGAGGGTCAAACCACGAACAACTGGCTGGCGCGACTCAACGCTGCTTCTTTGTCGGCTTAGGTTTTAGCTTTTCGATGTAGTCGTAGCTTAGCGCCAGATACATTTTCAGTTCCGTCGTGTTCTTGAAGAGCGCCTCAGGAACCGCCACATACTCCTTCATCACCGCCCCGTAGGCCTGGTATAAAGTCGTCTTATATTTCTTGAGAAACTTTTCTCTTTCTTCCTCGGGAAGACGCAGCGCGAGCGTACCGGACGGGCCCAGTAAAGTAAACATATGGCCATTCAGCGACGTGTAGCCCATGCTCGCGCCTTTGCGCTCGATCTTCGAATGAGTTGCAATGAGCTTGTCATACAACTCCGACTTGTCGGCTGGAATGCTACTTTTCTTCTTGCCTCTCATATTCGTTTCAGCTTCGTTTCAGCGGTCGAGGGACCAAACCGCATCATCATCAACTGCTAGTGCTGCACGTCTTTGATGTGCGTCGCTATACACCACGTATTCCCGAACACATCCTTCACGCTTGCGGTTCGGTCACCGTAAGGCATATCGGTCGGCTCCGAGATCGACGTTGCTCCCGCGGTCAGCGCTTGCCGGTACACCGAGCCGCAATCTGGAACGTACATATAAAACATCGTCGGCATCGGCGGATATTTCCCGTGTGACTCGCCCATCTCAACCACCGAATCGCCGACTCTGATTTCGGCGTGGTGCACGATTCCGTCCGGCGACGCATACCTCGCGATCTCTCGCGCACCAAACGCACGCTTGAGGAAAGTGATCACCGGCTCTGCCCGCAGCGGGTGCATGTACACATTCACGTTGTTCAAGCCTTTGGGAATGTAACTCTCTCCCTTCTGCGTGGCGATGTACCAGTAATTGCCCGCCGGATCTTTCACGCTGCCAGAGCGTTCGCCGTATTCCTGGTCCCGGGGTTCGTCAATCGAAGTCGCGCCGGCTGCCAGAGCTTTCTTGTAGACTGCATCCGCGTCCTCCACGTACAGGTGCAGCGCGTGAGCGTTCGGCGTGACGCTGAACTCTCTCCCCGGAATGCCGCCGCCGATCATCAGCATCGAGTCGCCGATGCGCACCTCGCCGTGCAGACCGCCCCCCGAGCCTACAGTGCGGAATGTCTCCTCGGCTCCAAACGCCTGTTTGGTAAACTCCAGCAGCGCCGGTCCATCTGGCGCTATGAGATACGGGGTCACCGTCCGGAATCCGCGTGGAACCGGATTCACAGCCGGCTTTTTGCTCGCCCTATCCGCTTTCGTCATCGCCTCCATTCGCCGGTGCATCTCCTCGACCGACATCTCTTCTTTCACCATGGACACAGTCCACAAATATCCAAAAGGATCCTTGACCGTTCCCTCGCGGTGACCGTAAAACTGGTCTGCGATCGGGCGCTCGATGGCTGCGCCGACGCCCAGGGCGCGAGCCACAAACGCGTCCACGTCGGGAACACTCAGCACCATCATGACAGGTGAATTTCCCAGCGTCTCCGGACTGAAACGCCCGCCTTCCGGCCACTCTTCGGTGAGCATAACGGCTGAGCTTCCAATCGTGATTTCGGCATGCGGAATGTTCCCGCCAGCTTCGAAGCGCATCGTCTCTTTCGCGCCGAAAGCATTCTTATAAAATTCGATGGCCTTCGCGGCATCTTTAAAAGTCAACCTTGGGATGGCAATGGTTTGAACGGCGGCAACGGGCTCAGCTACAGTAGACATAATTTTTCTCCCTTCCAGCAATTCGGCTTTCAGTCTGGTTTTGAATTCCTCACGCGGCAGACCGCGAAGGTCGGCGGCGAGGCGCATCAGGGGCTCGACGTTCGTTTCAAGTTTCGGCAGCTTGCCGTCCGCTTGGACCAGCAAGACATCCACCGCTCGGTTCAATTGCTCGATCTTATTTTGG
>DATNKA010000857.1:0-10728 GCA_035603655.1 Candidatus Acidiferrales bacterium
CATGCTCGATCAGATTCTGGGAGAATCCTTCCCGCGAGTCGATTGCGTGCAATTCCCGCAGGTGGAAGTCCGAGTCTTTAGCAGGCCCTGATCGCCAGAACTTTAATTAACCCGAAACAATTCCCTGCATTTTTGACGCAAGGCTTTGCACGCAGAGCTCCGCATAGTCGAAGTCGAAAGCCCCGAAACCGCCAAAACAGAGAAGATATCCGCTGTGAGCAGGAAACAAGCCAGTGGCATCAGGCCTGCTGCGAAACCACCCAGGCAAGTCTCCCAGGAGGTTCTTATGCGTAGGTTTGCGGTACTGTCTTCGGTTCTGCTGCTGTCCGCTCTAAGCTTCGGCCAAGCGGAGCGCGGCATTGCGGGATATTGTCCGTACGGCTGCGGACCCTATATCCCGCTGATCACGACCCCAAGCCTGTCCTTCGCGACCGTTTCTTCAAACCCGGTCGGGGCCACGAACGCCACCGGCGGACTGGTTGCGGGTGCAACCAATTCCACGCTTTCCGAGGTCCAAGGCAGTACTGACGCAACTTACACGGTGCCGGTTTGGTATTCCGGCGGACAGACTCCGTTTATATCGCAGACAGCGGCGACGTCAGCAATGATGGATGTCCCGAGGCATGAACGGAGGATGCGGGGATTGGAATCTGGGCGGGAATCCGGTATGGAACTCGGCAAGGAGGACGAAATGCCCGCTACCCAGCAGGCGTGGATCTATTTCACGTCAGCCGACCAGGCCGCCGCTCCGGGGCAGGTGGCGGAAGGCGGAAAAGCGAGGCAGGCCACACGAACCTATTCAAGCGAGGATGTGTCGCGCCAAAACCAACAGAACGGGCTTGTGAAGTACAACGGCAAATCGGAGAAGATTCAGTAGGACCCCGCGCGAGAGGAGTTGCGAACCTCCCGCCCGGTGTCCGGCAGTGGCGAACCAGCCAGAAAGTCAAAAGATGGCGGACAGGGGTGTCCGCCTGACACCGGCATGTTGGTGATTTACTTCGCTGATCCTACTTCGCTGATCCTACTTCGACTGATCCATGGTAATACCTTGCGTGCCGGGCTGTTTCTCGGCCTTGGCTTTCTTGGTGCTTAGGGTTTGGTCGACCCAGTGGTCGGCGGTTTTCAGATCTTCCTGACGGGCCGCAAGGTCGTCGCATTCTACATCGGCCTTCTCGCGGTACATCAGGTTGAGATAGGCCATGGCATCGTCATAGTCGGGACGGAGTTGGATCGCCTTATTGAGGCTGTCGATGCCTTCCGAGATCAGGGGTCCGTTCTTGGCCTTCAAGTCGGAGCAAACTTTTTTCTGGTCTTTGTTCTTGGGATTGAGGTTCTCGTCCGGCTTCATGCCAAGTTTGGCGCGCTCTTCCATACGCGGCTGGTAGCAGGCTGTCCAATCGATGACGCCCACTGAGTAGTAAGGCTCAGGATCGTTGGGATCGAGGTCGCCGGCCATGCGGTAGAACTTCTTGGCGTCATCGAACTTCTTCATATTGAGGTACAAGTAGGCGATGCCCTTGGCGGAGTTCACCTTCTGGTCGCGGGCCGCGTTCATATCGAGCACTCGCAGGTATTGCTCAATGGCCTGTTCCGCCATTTTATTATTCTCCGGGGTATCGGCACCGGGAATGTATTGTTGGGCGAAGGCGGTGGCCAGATACATTTTGGCGTTAATCAGGGTGGGATCCAGGGCAACGCTCTGCTGGAAGTGTTCAATCGCCTCTTCGTACTTGGCATTCTTATAAGCGGTGACGCCCTTGTTGAGCTGGTCGCGGGCGCGCAGCTTGCCGCACCCCACGGAGGATAGGATCGCCAGCATCGAGGCCGCCAGCGTGAGCAGTCGAATGGATTTATTCATTGCGGTATCAGTCTCCCTTGCCACAGCATCGTAGGCCCAGAGACATCAAGTTGACAAGCGCTGACCGAACGTTAGCACGCGCACGGGGTTGACTTGCTTCCCGTGCGCGTGCCGGATGCGATGCGCGGCCTTCTTCCGGGCTCTTAGATGAAACATGGACGAGCGTCTAGCCGCCCGCTTCGATTTTCGCCGTAATCAGACCGACTTTATCCACTCCCGCGGCGTGCGCAATGTCGATTACGTTCGCGACATCGGCGAAGGGAATGGGATCGTCGCCCTTCACGAACATCACTTTCTCCGCGCGGGTTTTGTAGATATCAGCCAGACGGCCTTGCAGATTGTCCCAAGTGGCATCTTCGTTGTTGATCTTCAGGCCGGGATCCTGGCCGGCGCCCCGATCGATCAGCTGCACTACGATGGTACGATCCGGCGCAGTGTTCTTGGGTGCGTTGGGCGGAGGCGGCTGAGGCACCAGCGCATCCAGACCTTTCGGCGTAAGCGGCGTGATCACCATGAAAATGATGAGCAGCACCAGTAGCACGTCAATGAGCGGAGTGACGTTAATATTTGCGCTCTGGCCTCCACTCGGACCAACTGCCATACTCATAGTCGTTCTCCCTATTGCCCGGGCGCCGCAGGTGAACCCGGCGGGTTGTTTGGAGCGTTTGGAGTACTTTTCCTCTGGTCGGTAAGCAAGCCCAGATCATCTACCCCGGCGGCGCGAACGCCGTCCACGACCTGGACAACATTGCCGAAGTGAGCGCGGGCATCCGCCTTAACGTAGACGCGCTTGTCGGTGCGATTGGTCAGGCGATCCTTTACCTTGCCAGTCAAGCTGTCTACCGCGATCTTGTCGGTGCCGAAGTAAACCGTCCCGTCGCGCATGATGGATACCAGCAGCGCGTCTTCCTTATCGGCATCAGCCATCGGCGTAGGATTATTTACCTTCGGCATGTCCACGCTGATACCTTTCTGCAGCATAGGCGTGATCACCATAAAGATAATCAGCAGCACCAGCATCACGTCCACCATCGGAGTTACATTGATGTCGGAGTTGACTTTGGCACCTTCATTTCGTTTTGCCATTGACATAGCGTGAATCTCCCGTACGTCCAGATACTGCAAGCAAGTCTGAGAGTTGGGAAAGCCGGCGCCGGGTTTATCCCGACGCCGGACAGCAACTCACAGCGAAGATCCTAGCAACCGGGACTAGGAACGGCGAACGTCGCGCCGCTTCAGGAAGTAGTCGATCAGTTCGCTAGACGAATTGTCCATCTCCACATCGAACGCTTCCACGCGCCCGGTGAGGTAGTTGAACATCATAACCGCGGGGATGGCCACCAGCAGCCCGAAAGCCGTGGTTACCAACGCTTCGGAAATACCGCCTGCGACCGCGCCCAGACCAGTAGCTTTCTGCTCGGAAATACCTTTGAAGGCGTTCAGAATGCCCATCACGGTGCCGAACAATCCCACGAAGGGGGCGGTTGAGCCGATGGTGGCCAGACCACCGAGTCCGCGCTTGAGTTCGGCGTGGACGATCGCTTCCGTGCGCTCCAAGGCGCGCTTGGAAGCCTCAATGGTCTCGCCGGGAATCGCCCCCGGGCTATCCTGGTGGGCCTTGAATTCCATCAAGCCGGCGGTGACAACTTTTGCCAGATGGCTCTTCTTGTTGCGCTCGGCAACTTTGATGGCCTCGTCGATGCGGCCATCGCGCAGGGCTCCGGCAACTGCGGGAGCGAAGGCGCGAGACTGCTTACGGGCCGCGTTGTACGCCATGGCGCGATCAATCATTACACCGATCGACCAGCCCGACATAATGAACAGGATGACGACCACGATCTTCGCAATGATACCCATCTGTTTCCAAAGCGAAATCGGATCCCAACCCACTGCGCCACCCTCCTGCACAATCCAGGCGGCTACCCGGGGAACGTGATTGAAAGCTGCTACGGCCAAGTTAGCTAACATGAGTTGCTTTTCCCTCCTCGAAACGTCTTAGACTTTGATGCGAAATTCTCGCCTACTGTGAAATTCAACCATACAAAGTTGCTGCGCGGCGCTTGCAGCATTCGTTTTCGGCCCCGCCAACGACCTTCTTTGAGTGCCCCCGTGAAGCAGGCAGCGCAGGGTAGAAGGTCTCTCCCGGCCACGGATCAAGGTGGAAAGGGGAGGGCCGCTTACACAACGCAATCTACACAACGCAATCGCCAAGGCAACTGCCTCACGCGATCTGGGACAGTGACCGCGGACTAACCTCCGGCCAGAGTGAAGTTAACCTGCACTTCGGTATCTACCTCCACGGGTTCTCCGTTGAGCAGATAGGGCTTGTACTTCCACTGCTTGACGGCGTCGATCGCCGCCGGAGCCAGCATAGGATGCCCGCTCACCAAAGAGAGGTTTTCGATCGAGCCATCCTTGCTGATTACCGCTCTCAGTACCACCGTTCCCGAAATGCGGGCCTGCCGCGCCAGGGGCGGATAAACCGGATTCACCTTCCGGACGAGAAGGCCAGAGGTAACGCCGGCGGAGACGCGCACCCGCTGCGGAGTCGCGACCTTGGGAACCGCCACCGGAGTCGAACTGATGATCCCTCCAATCACGCCGTTCATAGCGCCGCCGGGAATGCCTCCCGCAACGCCCCCCACCACGCCAGCGGCTGCCATCTGTGGCGGGGCTTCGTCTTCCTTAATCATCTGAATTTTCTGCGGGATCTTGGTTGGTGTGCGCAGAGCCCCATTCACGATGTCGGTCTGAATCTGCTTCACCACATGTACCGGTGCCGCTGCCGGAGGAGGTGGAGGCGGAGGTGGCGGCGGAGCTACCAGAAATGTCATCAGCTGTTGTTTGGGCAGCGCTTCGGTGAAAATCAGGGGCATAAGAACCATGACGCCGATCAGAGCTATCTCGAGAATGATAGCGAAGGTCGTGGTCCGTCCCCGCTTCGTCTTCAGCCTGCCACCGGATTCAAGAAGGCTATCTTCAAACATAGTTGTTTCTCCCTGCTTTAGAGCCTACGTAAACTTAGACACCGACGGACTCCCCTTTGCTCCCAAAATCGACTACCCGCGTAGCCTGGCCAAATCAGCCCTTCCCGCGGTTAAAGCAACTATAAACAAAGGCGTATCACAAAATCGCCCGCAACGCTATCGGGACAATTACTTGGCGCGGACCGGCACCGCCGTTTGACGCTTGCTTTTGCTGATCCGCCAATCCTGATAAGCCACTAGGATTGGTGCCGCAATTGCAATCGACGAATACGTCCCAATTAAGATGCCGATGACCAGCGCGAGGCTGAACCCGCGAAGCACCTCGCCGCCAAACAAATAGAGTGCGAGTACGGTAAGGAAGGTTAGCCCGGCTGTCAAGATGGTTCGACTTAACGTCTGGTTGATGCTTCGGTTAACGATCTCCGACAGCTTCTCGCGCCGCATGAGTTTAATGTTTTCCCGGATGCGGTCAAATACCACGATCGTGTCGTTATTAGAGTAACCAATCAAGGTCAGGATGGCGGCGATCACGGTGAGCGAAATGTCTTTGTTGAGCAGGGAGAATGCGCCCAAGGTGATCAGGGTATCGTGAAAGACCGTGACCACGGCGGCTACGCCGTAGATCCACTCGAAGCGGAAACCCAGATAAATCAGCATTCCGGCAAGAGAATAGGCCGTAGCCAGAAGGGCCTGCCGGCGCAGCTGAGCCCCGACTTGTGGACCGACAATTTCAACATTGCGCACGCTGAAATCGGACAGGAAAAAGCCGTCAGGCAGGGACCCTGCCACGGCCGGATCGACTGAGCCTTTGAGCTGATCGAAGGAACTCAAGACTCCGCCTGCACCTTTGTCGCGGGCGTCCACGATCGCCTGAGCCTGCAGCGTGTACTTCTGATCGGCATCCGAACCCAGGTGCATCGGATCTTTGTCCATCAGGTAATTCTTGACGGCCAGCGAACTGGCGTTGTTCAGATCCTGCTTTCCTGCTGGAGCGTTGGTTTGGAGCGCCTGAATGATCCGAGTCTTTCCCTGGTCGAGCGCCTGCTCGCTGGTTTCCTGGACGTCGAGATCGATGAGTTCCTCGTTGTTGGAAGCAACGTCATAGCGCTGAAGCTTGAAGTTGTGCAATCCGGCCCGGTCGATTGCCGCACGAATCGCGTTGTCGTTCGGAGGATGCGAGAACTTTACGTAGACCAGCGTGCCGCCCCGGAAGTCGACGCCATACGGGATGCCATGCCAGAACAACATGGACAATATGCCCGCCACGCTGAAAACCAGCGAAAAGGCGAGGAAATACCACTTCTTCCCGAGAAAATCTATGTTTGTATTGCGAAAGAACTCCACCGTTTGTCTAGCCCCTTAAACTTGATCGGACGAATTAGCGATCGGATGATCTGGCGATTTTTTCCCAATTACCAGATGACCCGATCACCCGATCAATCCATTCTCTTAAATGCTCAATGCTTCGCCACGCTGCTTACGGCTCAAGACCCAGTCAAAGATCACGCGCGAAACGAATACGGCCGTGAACAAATTCGCCAACAACCCGAACGTGAGGGTTACCGCAAATCCCTTCACCGGCCCGGTTCCGAACAGGAACAAAATTGCCGCCGAGACGATGGTGGTGACGTGGGTGTCCACGATCGTAATCCAGGCATGACTGAAACCCTGATCCACCGCCGAAGGCGGAGTCTTGCCATTGCGCAACTCTTCGCGAATGCGTTCAAAAATCAGCACATTGGAATCCACGCCCATACCGACCGTAAGAATCACTCCGGCGATTCCAGGCAAGGTCAAGACGGCTTCAAAGTAGCCCATGAATCCCAGCAGGATGACGAGATTGAGCAGCAGCGCAATGTCGGCATTAATGCCGGCGGCGCGGTAGTAAATCAGCATGAAGATCAGCACTGCGAGCATGCCGACCACCGCAGCGCGAACCCCGGCGCGGATCGAATCCGTGCCTAGAGACGGCCCGACAGTCCGCTCTTCCAGGTACTTAATGCCCGCAGGCAGCGCCCCCGAGCGCAGGATCATCGAGAGATCTTTAGCCGCCTGCTGAGTCATGCTGCCGCCGCTGATCTCGCCCGTATCGCGGATGGCTTCTTTGATGTTCGCGACTTCCTGAACTTTGTTGTCGAGGACTACGCCCAAACTGTCGCCCACGTGCGCTGACGTGAAGTTATAGAAGCGCTGCCCGCCTTCGCCGGTCAATTGAAACCGCACGTTGGGCTGACCGTTCTGGTCCGTACTAGGTTGCGCATCGCGCAGATCTTTCCCTCGAACCGCGGAAACGCGCGACACCAAATACCAGGATTGGTCCCCTCCCGTCGCACCCGGCGCACCATGGCCGGGAAGCAACATCGCATCCGCCGGCAACACTCCGCCCTTCTCCTGGAGCGCTGCCTGCTCGCTCGCATAAGGTCCGCCCAACACCTGTTTGATCTCCAGCATGGCAGTGGACTGCATAATGTCTTTGACCCGGGCAGGATCGTCCACCCCCGGCAACTGCACCAGAATCTGATATTGGCCGAGGCCGTGCTCCTGAATGGTTGGCTCGCTTACACCCAACGAATCAATGCGGTTGCGGATGGTTTCAATCGCCTGCGTAACTGCCTTATTCTTCAGATCGCTGAGGATCTGAGGCTTCATTGCAAGCGTCCATGTGTTGTCCGCGCCTGAAGTAAGGTTGTACTCGGGCAGGCGCTCGCTTGCGATATCCAGGAGATCTTTGCGGGAGTCTGCCGGAACGCCCTTCAGGATAATTTTGTCGGGACTGTTCTGCGGATCAGGCTTGGATATGTCCGCGAAAGCAATCTTTTTCTTGTTCAGTTGCTCTTTGAGGATTTCGACCGCGTTGTCGGAGTCAACATTGATGGCATCATTCACCTGCACCTGCAGGATCAAGTGAGTTCCGCCCCGCAGATCCAGACCAAGATGAATGCGGTTGGTCATGGCCGCAAGCATGCCCTGGGCAGAAAAGCTTTGGGGAATGCCGAAGATCCCGAACAAAAACACGAGCAGGACTCCGATGATGAGTAGCAACTGCCAAAGAAGATTCTTATTCATGGAAAACCAAGTCCAAAAACACCAGGTTGTACGGCAATTACTTCGTCTTAACTTCTTCCTCCGTGGTCGTAACCTGGGTCACGGAGGCCTTGGTCACTTCCACCACAATGTTATTGGGAGGAACGCGAAGATGAACCGAATCATCTTTGAGCGCCATAATTGTTCCCCGCAAGCCGCCGCTGGTCACGACCTTGTCGCCGGTCTTGAGGCCATCCAGCATAGCGGTCCATTTCTTCTGACGGCGCTGCTGAGGAAGAATCAATAAAAAATAAAAGATTGCAAAAATAAAAATCAGCGGTGCGACACTCAACCAGCCCATCCCGCCGCTGCCCGCCTGCATTGCTAAGAAACCCTGCATATTCGCCAAAGTGTATTCACCCGATTACCTGGTTACTCACGCACTCCTCGAGCCCTGTCCGCGAACCCGCGCCCACGCCTGCCAGCGCCGCAGGCCTGTCACTTCACGACGGGGATGCTGACCGATTCGGGCCGGATCATTCACTGCTCAAGGTTGAATCCGGGAAGGTCCTTCCCCGAAGGTCAGGGTTTCGGTCGAGACCAGACGCTAGAGAAAACGGGACTCTTCCCCAAGTCGAATAGAATGACGCACCCGCCGCATAGTGTCAAGGTAGAAACTCAGGTTGTGAATGGTATTCAGGACTTGAGCCAAGACTTCATTCGAAGCGTAAAGGTGTCGCAAATATGCGCGGGAATAGCGCTGGCACACGCGGCAGCCGCAATTGGGGTCGAGCGGACCGGCATCCTGAGCGTAACGCGCTTGCTTGATAGAAATTTTTCCTTGCGAAGTGAATAGCAAGCCGTGGCGAGCCGCCCGCGTGGGTAGGACACAATCCATCATATCGACACCCAGGCTGGCATACTCGGCAATCTCTTCGGGCGTGCCGACTCCCATCAAATAGCGTGGCTTATCGACGGGCAAATGCTCGAGCGTGGCTTCGACAACTTCGCGCGTCCGCTCCCGAGGTTCACCGACGCTAAGGCCGCCGATGGCGTAGCCAGGAAACCCGATTTCGATGGTCCGCTCGGCAGATTCTTTTCTCAGAACCGGATCCATGCCGCCTTGCACGATTCCGAACAGGGACTGAGTCTGCTCGGAAGATGTGGGGAGAGCCGCCCTCGGCTGTCCGTCAGGCCGAAGGCCTGACCTTTCTCCTTCCGAGGAAGCGCCTGGATCAAGGGCATTCGAGCTTCGCTCGACTGGACAGCCGAGGGTGGCTGTCCCCCCACGAGCGTGACCGGCCCAAGGCACCTCATGCTGGTGCTCTTCAAAATACTTCTTGCTGCGCGCGGCCCAGCGCAAAGTCAGTTCCATCGACGCCTGCGTGCGGGAGCGGTCGGCGGGGTACTCCGTGCACTCGTCAAACGCCATAACGATGTCGGCGCCCAGCCCGATCTGCGCTGCCATGGCGCTCTCCGGACTGAAAAAGTGCGATGAACCGTCGAGATGCGAGCGAAAGGTAACGCCTTCTTCGGTCACTTTGCGCAACTCGTTCAGGCTGAAAACCTGGAAGCCTCCGGAATCGGTAAGGATTGCCCGCGGCCACGCCATGAAACCATGCAAGCCGCCGAACTGGCGGACGATTTCGACTCCCGGACGCAGGTAGAGGTGATAAGTGTTGCCGAGGAGAATCTGGACGCCAAGCTCTTCGAGAATGTCCTGGGAGACGGCTTTGACTGTCCCAGCCGTGCCTACCGGCATGAATACCGGGGTTTCGATCTCGCCGTGCGGGGTCACCAGTCGACCGGCACGGCCCGCACCCTCGCGGGCCTCCAGTGTGAACTCAATTGACATTTGGTTGCGATTGTAGCAACGGAGTGGGAATGGCGTTCAGCTCCCTGATACTCGCAGCTGCAGGAGTTCGCCGCGCACCACGCCACCCTCCACGATTAGTTTGCCGATGCTCACCGGAAGGTGGAATCGCCGGGGCCCGGCGCTGCCGGGATTGAAATAAAGCACTCCGTCGCGCATGTGCTGTTTAGGAACATGGCTGTGGCCGCTGACAACCACTGCGACTCCCGCGCCCGTCGGCTTGAGATCCAACTGCTGCAGATCGTGCAGGACATAAATCAAAATGCCGCCCGATTCGAGCACGTCCGTTTCAGGCAGTTCGCGAGCCCAATCGCCTTTGTCGACATTGCCGCGAACCGCGGTCATTGGTGCGATGTCGCGAAGTTTATCGAGAATCCCGTGCGCCCCGACATCGCCGGCATGGATGATGTGGTCCGATCCTCGCAGAGCGTCGACCGCTTCCGCGCGCAGCAGGCCGTGCGTATCGGAGATGACACCGATGAGGACAGGCTTTCGAATGGTCATCCCGTTATCAGAGCTATCTTCAGGGCTTGCGCTCCATCATGCGATTCATCTCAGCGTGGGAGGGAGCGTCTTCCAGATTGGAGTAAGTGCCGGTGGCCTTCAACTCCTGCGCAATGCGGCGGAGGCAGCCGACAGTAGCGCGCATCGTCGCCGAGCCCAGGCTCACTCTGGCTACTCCCAGTTTGGATAATTCCGGCACCGAAGGAGAACCGGGCCCCGCGAGAATATTGATCGGACATTTTAGATCCGCCACCAGCCGACCGATGGTAGGCGCATCCCGAAGTCCGGGCGCGAAAACGCAGTCAGCTCCCGCCTCCCGAAAAGCGCTGAGCCGGCGGACGGTTTCGTCGTAGCGCTCGGCCGGATCTCCAATCTGCAGAAGATACATATCAGTCCGCGCGTTAAGCACGAGCGGAACCCTCAGACGGCTTGCCATCTCGCGAACCGCGCGTATCTTTTCCAGTTGCAGCGGCAATTCAACC
>DATNKA010000858.1:0-3289 GCA_035603655.1 Candidatus Acidiferrales bacterium
GAGCGTCGGCCGGCCGCGGACCGAGGCGACGCTGGTGGACGTCACTCTGCACAGGAGCGAAGTGGAGATCTCTTTTAGAACCCGTCATGACGGGCCTTCAAAACAGGTGACAGACAGGACGATTACTTACATATTCATAGCTCATAGGTGATCGTCCTGTCTGTCACCTCTTTTCTCGAAACAGAAGTTTCCGTCATCAAATTGTCTCGCACTCCATTCCGTCGCTGAAGGAGTGCCGGGAAATCCGGGGAGCGGGAAATACGAGAGCTTTGAAGGGACGGAGTAATCACCACTCCAGATCCGAAAATCCCAATCGCTCTGACGTAATGGTGGTTGTTTCGTCTGTTTGAATGCATAGGTATGGGAAGGAAAAAGGGTTCTCCCCGAGATTACACTGCTGGGATCGACTGTTCGAAGCAGCCGACCCAGAAATCTCGATTAGGAGAACCCCATGAATGCTATTCACTATATCGGATTGGACGTACACAAGAAAACCATCAGTTATTGCATCAAGACGGCAGCTGGCCAGATTGTGAAGGAGGGCACGTTGGCCGCCGAGCGCTCTGTGTTGCGGAGTTGGGCGGGGAGTCTACAGCAACCATGGCATGGCGCCATGGAGGCAACGATCTTCAGCGCCTGGATCTACGACACACTCAAGCCGTATGCGGAACGGCTGGAGATGGGCCATCCAGCGAAGATGAAAGCCATTACTGCGGGGAAGAAGAAAAGCGATGCCATCGATGCTCGCACCATAGCGGATCTGGTGCGCTGCGACTTACTGCCAGGCTGCTATGTGTTTCCGCCGGATCTGCGAGACCTGCGCCGACTGATGCGCTATCGCCAGATGATGGTTCAGCAGTCAGTCAGGATGCACAACAAGACAGCCGGCCTGCTGATGGAGAGCGGGGTTTCGTTTCACAAGACCAAGCTGCACGGCAAGAAGTACTTCAGCAATTTGATCAAGAGCTTAGAGGAAGTACCAGAGTCGGTGAAGGATCTGCTGCGCATGAGTCGCGGGACAAAGGACATGTTCGAAGGCGTGCAAAAGCAGTTGCTGGGAAGACTGCTGACCGACGCTGCCTTAAAGCAGCGCGTGGAGCGTTTGAGCAGCATCGACGGTGTGGGCGAGATCACAGCTCTGACATGGGCGCTGGAGGTCGGCGACCCGCATCGCTTTGCCTCCATTGCCGATGCGGTGAGCTATTGCGGTTTGACGGCGGCGCTTCACTCCTCTGCAGGCAAGCAGCAGCGTGGGCCAATATCCAAACAGCGCAACGCTTGGCTACAGACCGCGCTGATCGAAGCGGCCAAGCTGGCGCCTCGCTGGAATCCGCAGCTAGCTCAGCTGCATGCCCAGCAATTAACGCGTGGACATGCCAATCGCGCCACCTTGCAGGTGGCGCGCAAGCTGGTCGCTTATCTGCTAGCAGTGGACAAGAGCGGCCAGCCTTTTCAAGCGCGTACACCGCCGCCAAAAACCATCCCAACCAGGAAAAAAGCCAGAAGACATCTTGCCTCGGCGGCTTAGTTGCCGGTAGTTGCTTATTTTGGGTTTGTTCTGTCAGCGATCCACCAGCCGGTCCTCACGTTTGTCGGGACTGTGTACGGGAGCTCACTCTCCCAATACACCCTATCGTCTGTTTTGAGGTCGGCTGGTTTACTCTCACTCAATCTTCGTGGACGAAGCTTCACCGTTCCCGCAAATGGATGTCTGGCCACGCTGCTACTGCGTTGGCAATGCGTACGATCGAGGACAGTTCTGAACCGCATCCCGCAAATCACTTGGGGAAAGCCATTCCACCAAGTCAATGGAAATCTCCGTTTTCCCTTGACGGTTACCTATCATGGATGTCCCTGACACTGCCACGGGCATTGCTTCCGCTGTGAATAATGCAGTCACTCGATTCGCAAGCCTGTTGGCTGTCTCTCTACTCGCTCTCTTCATGGCGCACGGATTCGCGGCAAGTCTGGATGTGCAACTTAATCGATCGGGATTGCCCGTCAAAGCTCGGGAGCAGTTGATCGCAAGTCAATCGCACCTCCATGACACCCCCATCCCTGTTGGCCTCACCGTCACTGAGCAAGCCGAGGTTGGCTCACTGCTCGACCGTGCATTCCTTTCAGGCTTTCAGTTGGTGATGTTCACTTGTGCGGCCTTTTCGCTGGCCGGAGCACTTGCGGTATTCGTCCTGTTGCCCAAACGGTCTCCTGATCCGAGCATCCAGAAGGAAATCGAGGTTGCGGCCTCCCTTCAGTAAATATGAAAGTGGCAGACGACGTTACATTTCGTTAAAAACTGCCGTTCGGCAAGTCTGGCAGAAATTGCGCTAAATTTGGCATTCCTTCCATTTGGCGACCGTCGATACTCTTCCTCAGTAGGTTTGCGCACCCATCAAATGAGACATGCTCTGCTGATCGTCCATTTCTGTTAGTTCGGATGTTCCGCTGTCCTTGAATGTCAACTTTGCTGCGGTTGTGCCAACGACTATCGGGAGTGAGGAAGACTCTTCGGTCCAACTCGGAGAGTTTCCAACAAGAGGACGATGGCAAAGACAATTTTGATCACAGGCGCTTCTAGTGGCTTCGGCCGTGTCACAGCAGAAACACTCGCAGCTTCAGGGCATAAGGTATTCGCGGGCTTTCGGTCAATCGAAGGCGCAAAGAAACAAGTTGCTGATGAACTGAAGGAAAAGAACATCGAAATCCTCAACCTCGACGTGACCGATCAAACAAGCGTCGACGGCGCAGTAGCGCAGCTTCTTGAGAAATCGAACAACAAGTTGGATGTCGTGATCAACAACGCTGGAATGGCATCCGCGGGAATCTCCGAGGGATTCACGCCAGAACAAGTGCGTGCGCTATTTGAGGTAAACGTGTTCGGCGTGCAAAGAATTCTCCGGGCGACGTTGCCCGTCCTACGTGCGCAGCGGTCCGGTCTCGTGATCAATATAGGGTCCATTCTAGGCCGCGTGACATTGCCCTTCTTTGGACACTATGGAGCTTCCAAGTACGCAGTCGAGGCAATGACCGATAGCTATCGCTACGAGTTGTCCCAGTTGGGCGTCGATGTCGTGCTTGTCCAGCCAAGCGCCTACCCCACAAATATGTATGCGGCGGCGCAACAGCCGGACGATAGTGAACTTGCTAAAGCGTATGGTCAGGTCGCTGAAGTTCCTGGAAAGATCATCAACACCTTTGTTGCTCTCTTTCAAGGCGAAAACGCGCCGAATCCGCAAGATGTTGCGACCGCAGTCGACAAGATCGTAGCCACGCCCGCTGGTAGCCGTCC
>DATNKA010000859.1:0-6001 GCA_035603655.1 Candidatus Acidiferrales bacterium
GCAGTGCCTGTCGGAGTCATCGCATGACGTACAGATGGTATTGAATTATCTGGCATTGCGCGGCGACCTGGATATGAATCGCGTCGGCGTGTTCGGGCAACTCTCCGGAGCGACGGTGGGAATTCTGGCTTCTGCGGCCGACCCGCGCATCAAGGTACTGGACACTCTGGATCCATGGGGCGATTGGCCAACGTGGATGGAGAAGTCTCCGTTTGTCCCGAAAGACGAGCGTCCGAATTACGTAAAGCCGGAGTTTCTGGCGAAGGCAGCAACTCTGGAGACATTGGACTGGATGCCGAAGGTGCAGGCCAAGAAATTCCGCTTGCAGCAGAGGATCACCGAGCACGAGACGCCGTGGCCATCGAAGGAGAAGTTGAAGACTGCGATTCCGGCTGATGCGACCTACACCTATTACAAGACGGCTGGAGAGTTCGACGAGGCCGTTGGCAAGGACGAGAACAAGTCCCTGGATTGGATCAAGGCACAGCTGCAATCCCTCCAACCAGCAGCAGCAGAAAGCGCAGTCGCGGAGAAGAAGTCCAACTGAACGGAGTTGCATGCTTCCATTGCTCGCGTCCGCCTCTGCGCCTGAGTGGCGACGCCGGTGCTCCCATGCGTTTGCATAAGTATAAGTGTGTCTCGTTCGCCATGGAGGTTCAGTACTTCGCTGCGGAGATTTCCACGGTGAACCCGCAGATTTCAATGCTCCTTTGATTTGCTGCCGTGCCTGGAATATGTCGGAGTACGGTAAGGGCTTGTCCGGGATCAACTCGCGAATGTTCCGCGGCAGGCGCGGCCTTCCGGTTTCGACTTCCAGCGCCAGAACAGCTGGAACCCGCGGCGGTGGCACCGAATCAGGGTCTGTGGCCGAACGTTGGCCAATGCCTGCTTCCAGTCCAACCAGCGCGACCAGAACACCAACGTGATCCTCGCTACATCGGTCAGTCGAACCGGTTTCGTTTCGTGTTCCTGATAAAACGCCAGCTGCTTGGGCAGAAACAAGTTTTCGGCGACCAGAGAACTCCGGGAACGGGCGGCGGTTATGAGGAATCTGAGCAACTCAGCCGATAGGTCCAAAACCGTGATGGCGAGCCCCTTGAGTGCAGAAGATCCGAGTCGACGCATGACCAGTGGGATTGTACGAGCCAACATGGCTTAGGTTGACCTCGGATAATCAACCGCCACATCATCGCATGGGTGGTGATTCTCCTTGCGAACGAACGTCACTCAAGACCTCGATTTCTCAGTGATTTCAGTTCGCCGGATGGAGTTTTTGCGGACCACGGCTCTTAGCGGCCTGAGCCGTCGACGCGAGCTGAGTTTTTGTTCCCGGCGACAAAATAGACACAATTTCCACAACTCGTTGGCATTGCGATTAATGTCTGAGGTAATGGAACCTACGACAGCACAATCAAGAGTTCCATCTTTGGGTCAGCTATTTCACCAGGCACAAAAATGCTAAGGACACGCGATTGCACAATCCCTTCCCAAAGCGTACCGCTTTGCACCAGACTAAAATATTGATTATCGAGCTTGAGCGGAACTGCAGAAGGCGGCGTGGGCAAGTGCCTCAGAACGACGCCGGGCAATGCATTCCGTACGAGTCGGTTTACTTCGTCGGGCGAAGACACCTTAGCCAACCGCGGAAGCTTGGCGATCAATTCGTCCACGGGGATGCGCGTACTCACCGACAGGATGAATTGGGAGTCCTTGAGATGGCGCTCATCATCAACTCTGCCGGACCACACAAGCCTGTCCGTAAGCTGCAAGGGAATCGCGATGCACTTAGTCTTAATCACGGTCTCAAGCAGATCACGAACCTTGTCGTCGAGAGTCGTGAAACAGAGTTCCAAGTTGTCATGGTTGTAGTCGGGCAGATCGCGGACGTCCGCGTTTAACGCAAACGTGCTTAGGGCTCCGGCCAGACGTAACATCGTGCGGTACAACACGTCGGGGTGCCCCCGCCGCACCTTCCATATGTGTCTAAGCTCGGGAAGATAAGAATTGATGGTGTGCAGGAGCCAGAAATCGGCCACTTCGGCGGTTGTAAAATCGGCGACGTCGCGGCCTCTTTGCCGGCGAGGAAGGCCTAAGGAGGAACTCTTCGCAACCAAAACCTCCACCTGACGGCGAGCGAGCATCATGAGATAGTCACTGGCGACGATATCCAGCAGCGGAGGAATAAATTTCGGACTGAGCACGTACGCACCCGCTGCACTTCTGCCGACCTGAGCGATGCGCATGGACGTGAAACCGTCCAGGCTCTCTCCTGCGAACAGGAGACGGAACGCCTTCTTGCCGACTTGGATCGCTTTTTCATCTGCACCAATCGTCGCATCGGTCGCCATGTGCGTATCGGCTACGTATCGAGTTGAGGAGTACCCATTGGCTCCGCCCGATGATTTTCCCGCAGTGCTGTAGTTTTTGGCCGCCGGACGCAACTGCGGAATCGCAAGGTAGACGTCGAGCCTTTCCTGCGTGGGAGGGAAAAACTCTTCGACTTGCCTGCCGGGCGGAAGCTCGTCGCCGGCCGGCATCTCGAAAACCAGACCGTCTGGTAGAACGCCTTCGCAATGCCGTAGGGTGAACAATCCGTTCACCAGGCTGGCCTCATCAATCCCCAGGCCGTTCAGTCCCCAGTTGGCGAAATTCGACGCGCTGGAGCGGAAGTGGAGAGCCTGCTCAAAATACTCGTCCTGGGCCTGAAAATGCTGCGGCATGAGGAACATGCCCTTGGTCCAAACGACTTTCTGCGGTTTACTCATTGCGCCCCAGTCACCTTGGTGGTTCAGTTTCCATTTTCTCGCGGTTTTGCTTCATCGAGCACTTTCAGCAATTGCGCCTGCAGCGGGTCGGGGATATGAGCTGCCTGGTCCTCGTCGATCACTTCCTCAAAGCCGGTGCGGCCGGAAAGTCCCGTTGCGGTCATCAACAGATCATCCGTCGGCCGGATCGTGGTAACTGGTGCGGAAAGCGTCACCAGGGGCAATTCGCCCAGCTGTGGCGACTTTCGAATCTCAACCCGGTAGCGCAGCCCTTCGAACAGCGGTCGCAGTTCGGTGATCTTGCTGAACAGCAGTTGCATCAAGCAGGCTCTCAGCACAAACGATCGGACGCCCTCGGCATCCTGCTCCTGCTTGCCGGCCACAACTTGACGCATCATTGACAACGTATAAGTCGAAGAGTAGGCCAGCACCCACGTTAGGGGAGACACAACGGTGATGGTTTTCCGCTCACGCTCTGAGCGGATGTCGCACATATATTCCCACTCGTAAAACTGGATCTGTGCTGGCACGGACTCGAGCGGCGTGGGCAGATCCTTGCGCAGGTCGAAGGGACGTCCGCAGGCTTTGAAATAGATCTCGCGTAACTCGTTGATGTTCTGGTCGGCGGCCGCCACCGTTTCTTTGCCAGCGCCATCCATGTGATTGCCGAGCACACGCCGCGGACGAAACAGGGGCGCCAGTGCGTCGAGATACGTGCGCAACTGCCCGCGACAAATCTTTGCCACTTCGTTAGTGATGTGATGCAGGCGCGGCAACTGCTCATGAGTCAGCGCCCTACCTACGTCGGCTGGCTGGGTCATAGATCTCCCTCCGGGTGACCCGCACCCATGGGGCAACATTGTATCTGATTGCAGCATAAGGAGATCAAATAACCCTCAAGCGAACCGCGAGCAGCAACAGGGTTAGGGCAGCAAAGATAATGCTAATTCGGCGCCATGTCTTCCGCGCGGGAATCGTCCCGCTCATGGCAGAACGAATCAGAAAAATGATCGCCAGGAGACCGAAGAACCCTGCGAGGTACAGAGAGATACGGTCCGGTGTCAAGTTCGGGACTTCCAGCTGCGATCCGAGCTCATTTCCTCGGCTCGGTCTCCGGCTGGTCGGAGGGAGGTTCGAAGCAACTGGCCAGCAACTTCTGCCGCTCCTCCTCGGTAATCGCCTGCCGGTAAAGGGGCTTAGGGATAACCACCGGAGGCTTCACCCCCTTCGGCCCGTACGCAATCTTCTGCTCCTCAGGCCGCCGAATGTCCTTCAGTTCGCAACCAAAGCACTTCGAAGCATCGAAATCCGACCAGTAGAAATCGGCACCCGTCAGATCGCATTCAATAAACTGTACCCCCTCCAAAGCAGTCCCCACAAAACAGGACCGCCCAAACCAGCACCGAGTAAACACCGCATTGCGCAGGTCGGCAAACTCAAAGTTGCCGTCTTCGATAACGGTGTCCTGCCACTGGGAGTTGAGCAGCGAGGCCCGCTCAAAGCTGGCCATGTTGCCGCGGCAGTTTTGGAACGTGCAGCACGAGAGATCGGCTAGGCGGAAGTTGGCGTTCTCGAAGCTGGCGTCTACGAGTCTTGCGCCGGAAAGAATCGCTTTCTCAAACTTGGCTTGCGAATGGTTGGCTTCGGCCAAGTCGCAGTCAATAAGAATCGCCTCCTCGAAATTGACTCCGGTCAGGTTTGCACCGCGGAGAATCGCTCCTGGAAGCTTAGCATTCGCCAGATTGCTTCCTTCAAAGCTGGCCTCGCTCATGTCGCAGCCAGAAAGATCAGCCGAAGAAAACTCGCTATTCCGAAAATTGCCGAACTGAAAGGGTCGGATTCTCATAACAGGCAGTGGGTATCGCACGGCGTTTCCTTCCCGCGAATCAACTCGGTTTGTCCTTATCCAGGAAGTTCGCTGGAGACTACGCTCAATTGAGTGGTGCTTCCCGATCGAGCCGTTCGATCTGGTCTCGCAGGTCTGTTGCCTCTCGATTCAAGCGATCCAAGATCCGACGAACGGCTGGGCTCGGCTGTTCGCTTGAATGCTCTTCCCACGAAAGGACGCATTGACGCCATTGGTCCACGACCTTCTCGAGGCGTTCCGTCAACCGATCCCGCATGAAGTCTCTCAGGCTCGTCGGCTCAGCGCTGCGCCCTTCGAGCTCCGCCAGCCGCTCGTACAACGCATCCCGTTGATGCTCCAGCTGCTCTATCTCTGTATCGAGACTTGCCGTTGCCGCACGTCCCGCCGCAACGCCCTCACGGAGAGCCTCGTACTTATCAGCGTCGGTTTCCGACTTAGGTCGAATCGCCTTACGAGTCGAAATTGCCAGCTCAAGGGACTCGTCATACAGTCTAGAGAGGCGCGCGGTTAGCTCGCGAATCCTTCGCTCGATCGCCCTGATCTGGCGATTCGGCAATGCACGTTCAACCACGCCTCCTCCAATCTATCTCCTCAGACGATGGTGACCCTGTTGCTAAGGACGTTTGGCAGGGTCGCTCCTTTGCGACCATAATCGGGATGGAGTTCGGGCTTCTTGTTGCGCCACTGCCGAAGCTCCTTCACGCGCTTTCGGTCGCTCTTGTTCTCGTGCTTTTGACATTGCCCCTGATCGTATTCTTTGAAGCTTTCGTTATGTCTCTGCTGCACCTCCTCGTATTTGTCGACATGGCTTTCCACTGTTCCCTTGGTACCAAAATTTGGGGCGCCCTGCGCTCCTGGCGCGACCGCCTTCATCGCCGCTCGACGCCCCGCAGCGCGTGTCAACCCTGTGAACGGCAAGATCGCTTTCGGAAACCGCATCTCCTGCCAACGCTCGGCCAATTCGGCACCTGATGCGCGAACGCGATTCAGAATCCGTTCGCAATCTTCGCGGGATAGACACGGATTCAGACCGAATGGATCGATCCACAACAGTGGTTGGTTGAGGCAGTACGCGTACGGATTCGGGCCTCCCGCCGGTCCGAGCGGATCGGGCGTCAGAAACCGGCCCTCCTCTTCCAGATAGTATCGAGCTCGCTGGTAAACGAGACCAGTCTGGTCATCGATGAGCTGACCTGGCCCGCGCAGCGGCATCGGCACGGAAAGATTGTCGACAACGACGGAGACCTCGAATCCCAATGGCTCTGCGGACCAAACCACTGCATTGTCACGCGCACGGATCAGGTCGGTAACGTCACCGTGTCCGTCCCGAACAACGTAATGCCATTCGCCCGCAAGCTCGATCGCCAGC
>DATNKA010000860.1:0-2951 GCA_035603655.1 Candidatus Acidiferrales bacterium
TCTACCCAATGCCTCGCTATCTTCCAGTTCGAACCGACCCTCCCTCGCTGTTCTTAAGGCGGGCTCTTGAGTTGTGGCCCTACATCTTCATCGCAGTTTCAGTCTCGGGCCTGTCGTACATCGCGGTTCGGGCTCTCCGCTAGCAGAGACGCCACGCTGGACTACGCTCGTTATTCACGCTATCCAGCGAACGGCCGCCCCGGTGAATCCACTTGAAGCCCTCTTCCCTTATCTGCCCTATCTTGGCGCCGTAGCATCCCATCCAAGGTGATTCGGAGGTGAACTTAAGGCATACGCTGGATGTCCATCCATTACGGTTCCTCTTAGTCTGAAGAGGTCTCAAGCGATTCGTGAATGGCAACGATCTCAAGCATCGCCAGCGATTGCGATCTCAAATTCAGAAATCTGGAGGTTCGGAAATGTCGTCAAAGAAACTCACCTTACTATCGGTGGTACTGTGTTGCGCAAGTTGGGCAGTGGCGCAGACTGCGCCTGCGGGCGGAACTGCTCCCGCCGGCGGTTCGAGCAGTGCTGGACAAAGCTCCACGCCTGGTTCGCCGGCGACTCCGCCCGCGAGCACGGCAACGCCGCCAACTGGCGCGGTAACGCCACCGACTGGGACGGTCGCGCCGCAAACAACTCCAACCACGCCGGGTTCGCCTAGCACAACCCCGAACACGACGACTCCTGGTTCGACGACTCATGGTTCGACCACGCCGGGAAGCACGAATCCGGGTGCCACAACGCCGGGAAGCACAACCAACCCGAACGGCTCGACAACGTCGCCGACCGGTTCGCCATGCGGTACTCTGCCAGGGACGGCGAGTGGTTCCTCGAGCAGTTCGTCCAATCCGGGATCCTCGTCAGGATCTTCGAGCTCTAACCCATCAACCCCTGGCAGCGGCCAGAGCAATTCCGGCATGAGTCCTACGCCTGGCACGCCCTGCCCGCCGTCGGCTTCCTCCGGAGGAAACACGCCGCCAACCCGGTAAGAATTTCAATGTTGTCAGGTTGCGGGCCCGAATAAGGGCCCGCTTTCTTTGGTCGGTGCCTCGCTCTCACTCGCTGGCGCTCGGAAGCAAAAGGCCTCCTCCGTTTGTGCTGTATTCCGCATCTGACTATCATGCAGCCTCGAATGCCGCACAATGTTGAGTTACGTACGCCAGCAGAGCCCGCGCCGCCTCCAATTCGGGATCCCATCGATCCACCAGAAAACCCGGATGTCCCAATTCGCGAACCCGATCCGGAGCAGCCCGGAGAAATCTGACATCGCTTGCGAACTGGATTGGGACCCTAACCACCACGACTTCGTTCAGGCCGCTTTTCGCTGCTCGACGTCTTCTTCCTTCGCTTTAATCTCAAGGTTTTCGTGCTTGATGTCCAGGCGCAGACGGTTATAAATGCTCATGTACTGATTGGATGCCCAGACCAGCGCAAATAGGGAGATCAGATATCCACGCCACCCCGTATACAGCATCTGAAAGCGAGTGATGACCAGAAAAATCACCGCAACGTAGTGGCTCAGACAGTATTCGCACGTGAATAGATAGAAGAATTTGCGGCGAGGCGCACTGCGGGCTACTCGCGTCTGTCTCTTACAGTATTCTCGCGGCTCCCGAAATACTTCCTCGTGCGTCACGGTCCATGCGATGCACGCGACCGGTATGGCGAGAATAAGGAGCCATGCAGTTTGCATTTCCAAAGATGTCGGTAGAGTGCCCATGGCGAACTTATTGGATGCGGGGAATCGGCTCTCCGAGTGCTATCAAGAATTCCAGAAGAATCGCGCGAAAGCGCTCATCCGTTCGAAGATTTCTCCCTACAGTGAAACTCGGATTGCCCCTGTTATTCCGTAACCGGATACTCCGGTTAGACGTGTGTGCGCGGCGACACCCCGTCGGGCGATGCGTCAACCATAGTGCAACAGGAGGAAGCAGTGGCACATTACGGAACTTTGCGCGATACACAATTCGCAGACGCAACGGAAGATATTCGTGGTTCTCACCTGTACGGATTGGATGACGAGAAGTTAGGCAAGATAGACGACGTTATCTTCGATCATTCAAGCGGAGTGATCCGCTATATTGTCGTCGACACAGGTGGATGGCTCTCGACCAAGAGATTCATCGTGCCCGCAGATCGTCTGCGAGCCTCCGCCAAACACAATGACGACTTCGAAGTTCCGCTGGACAAGCAGCAGATTGAAAACTTTCCTCCCTACCAGGAGTCTGGTCTTGACTCCGAGAGTAAGTGGGCAAGTTACGAAGACCGTTATCGCTCCAAGTGGGAAACGGGTCCAGTCATGCATCGCGAGGGAACCGATCGTAACATCACGCCAACAACTTCGCAGATACCGGGGAACTCTCCTTCCGCGGCCGCTGCAGCTGAAGTGCACGGATGGCCTGCGCGAGCGAGGGCAACACCGAATGAATTTACATCCGAGTCGGCCGATATCGAAGCAGCCGCCGCGCAATCAGAGCGAGTTGTGCCCGCCGGAACGGATACGGTCGTAATTAGCAACAGCGCGGTGGGAATCGGTGGCCGCTGGGATACGTTCCAGAGCCGCCTGCGCGAACGGCGCAAACAAGCGGTCACTGGGTGCAGCACCTGCTCGGGCGACTCTGCAGCAAAGCGAGGATCCGAGAGTGCCGATACTCTGCGAAAGGCTGTTTAGAGGTTGACCCGGTGCGGTCCGCCGGTCAGCGTCACGTGTGGGGGCGGAGTTTTTAATGCAGAAAAGTTCCTGCAAGACAAAGAGAACTCCGCCTCGCTTGCTTTAGGTGCGCATTTGCTAGGTAACAGATTGGGCAAATGAGGGCATCTCTGTTGGACGCCGAAAATATGATTGCGGGAAATCCGAAAACGGACTGCACAGTGTTGATGGTTGTTGCGGCCTTAGCGACGCTGGTATTGCTGTGCACTGTATTTTTTTCTTTGCGCAAGAAAACGGA
>DATNKA010000861.1:0-3719 GCA_035603655.1 Candidatus Acidiferrales bacterium
CCTCCTGCACGCGGCCGGTTTCGTCGAGAACATTTCCCAAGTCGAAATAGGCGAGGGCGTAGCGCGGATCGCTTCGCAGCGCAGCCCGGTAGTGTTTTTCGGCCAAAGCGAAGTCCTGACGGTTGTAGTAAAGCGTTCCCAGGTTGATGTGCGCGGCGGCGTGGTTAGGCTGAAACTCCAGGGCTTTCTGGTAGGCAACAAGGGCTTCGGTTTGGGTCGCAGGATCTTCTTCGAGCGCGATGCCGCGGGCGAACCAGGCGGCGGCATCGTCCTCACGCGGAGCGGCGTCTGCCGTGGGAATTGGGGCGCTGCTCACGATCTTTTCGCGAGTGGTGAAATCCAGCACGAACTGTCCGGCGATAGGCTCTAGCAGCCTGCCTTCGTGACGGAAGGCGACCCGATGATGCTTGGTGGTGGAGGAAGCGCCCGCTTCGACCAGCGGATTTCCCATGCCGGAAGCCTGCTTCTGCATGGCTTCGAGCGACTCGCGAATCACGGCGGGACGCACGCGCATGGCACAGAGGTCGCGGACTTTCTTGATCTTCAGCAAGTCCGAGAAGGAATACGACGCTGCGGCGACGATAATGCCCGCACGCTCCCAGTTCGCCAACTGGCGCGGAGTGACATGGAGAATTCTGAGTAAATCGGCTCGACTGTACAAGACGCTCACAACCTCTCACGCCGGCTCTTAGGCAAAGCTGCCCGCGCAAGAATATACCCGCTGTCATTATGCGCAAGTTGCTGCTTAAAAGGCAACTGTAAAAACTTGTGGAACTCTGTGGAGAACCTGGATGATTTACATGCAGCGGAAATGGTGCAGTCGAGCTTCGCTCGACCCAAACCGCCGAGGGTGGTTGTCTGTTGGCTAGACCGCGACGGCCGCCTGGTATTCCTCGTAAGTGCCCTTGAAGTCGGTGATCTTGTGATCGCTTTCGAAGTGCCAGATGCGGGTGGCGACTTCATCGATTAGATCGTGATCGTGGGTCACGAGGAAAACGGTTCCTTGATAACGCTGCAAGGAAATATTGAGCGCGTTGATCGCTTCGAGATCAAGATGGTTCGTGGGCTCATCGAGCACAAGCACATTTGGCTTTTGCAGCATCAGCTTGCAGAAAAGGAGGCGCGCGGCTTCTCCGCCAGAAAGAACGCTGGTGGATTTGGTGGCTTCATCCCGGGCAAACAACATTTGACCGAGCAGACCGCGAATCTCTTCGCCGACGGCGGCGGGATTCCACTGATGCAGCCACTCCAGCGCGGTCGTACCCCCTTCGATGAGGCTGCGGTGGTCCTGGGCGAAATATCCGATGGAGGCTTCGTGTCCCCAAACTATCTTGCCGGAGTCGACGAAGGGACCCTCGTAACCGCTGGTCTTGCGCAACTCGGCCTCCGGAGTGGTCGGCGAATTCGCCAGAAGGGAGTTCACCAGCGTGGTCTTCCCTGCTCCGTTGCGGCCCATCAGGGCGATTCTTTCTCCGCGCGTAATGCTGGCGGTGAAACCGCGAATCACTTTCTTATCACCGTAAGCCTTGCTGAGGTTCTCGACTTCGAGAATATGTTTGCCCGAAGGGCGCTTCTGCTCGAATTTGATGTAGGGGCGCTGGATGTTTGATCTGGCCAGTTCCGTGACTTGCAGGCGTTCCACTTCTTTGCGCCGGGACTGCACCTGGCTTGAACGCGTGCCGGCAGAGAAGCGCGCGATGAATTCGTTCAACTGCGAAATCTTTTTTTCGCGCTGGGCGTTTTGCGATTCAATCTGAGAACGCACTTGCGTCTTGGCGAGGACCATTTCGTCGTATGATCCGGTGTAAGTGATGATAGTCTCGTAGTCGATGTCGGCGATGTGGGTGCAGATGCTGTTGAGGAAGTGACGATCGTGCGAGATAGCGATTACGACGCCGTCGTATTCATTTAGAAATCCTTGCAACCAGTGGATCGAATCCAAGTCGAGGTTGTTGGTGGGTTCGTCCAGCAGCAGGGCTTGCGGATGACCGAATAATGCCTGCGCCAGAAGGACGCGGACTTTTTGTCCGCCTTGAAGTTCTCCCATCTTTCTGGCGTGAAGTTCGTCGGGGATATCCAGACCTTGGAGCAAGATTGCGGCATCACTTTCAGCGGTGTAGCCGTCTTCTTCGCCGACGATGCCCTCGAGTTCGCCGAGTTTCATGCCGTCTTCGTCGGTCATGTCGGGCTTGGAGTAGATGGCATCGCGCTCCTGCATGGCGGCCCAGAGGCGCTTGTTGCCCATGATGACGGCGTCGATAGCGGAGTGGGCGTCGAAGGCGAACTGATCCTGACTTAAAACACCAAGCTTCCGGGGACGAACGACGGTGCCTTTCTGCGGGTCCAGTTCTCCGCTGAGCAGCTTCATGAACGTGGACTTACCGGCGCCGTTGGGGCCGGTGAGGCCATAGCGCTTGCCCGGCGTGAACGCCACAGAGACTTCGTCGAACAGAATTTTGGCGCCGTAGCGCATGGAAACATTACTGACTGAAAGCATGATTTCGAGTTTCTCTTCTTCTGGGCTTCTTCAGGGAAGCTTCTGCAAGAAGCTTTCTTCTGGAAACTTTTTCTGGAACTGCGGGGAAATTTCCGCCAAAACGGTACGCAGCTGGTAGTTAATAGAATATCATGGCGCCGAACTTGAACTCTCAAAACCAGGAGCGGGATTGCCCGATCCAAGCTGCCGAGCCGCGCTCAGGAAGGCTTGGTTCTGCTCAGGAGTACCAATTGTCACGCGAATGTAATTGGGCGCTCCCCAAGCCTCCAGCGGACGCACCGCCACGCCTTCATCGTGCAGGCGTTTGGCGAATGCGCTGGCATCTCCTCCCACATCGCAGAATAGAAAATTCGCCGAGGTGGGAACCACGCGGTATCCCAATGTTTCCAACGCTCGCGTGAGATCTCGAGACTGTGTGGCATTGTTCTCTACTACGCGTTGAATGTGGACGTGGTCGTCAAGCGCCGCCAACGCTGCGGCTTGCGCCACCGACGAGACGGAAAACGTATTGCGCATGCGCGCACAGTATCCCATTAAGTCAGCCGCGCCCAAACCGTACCCCACGCGCAGACCGGCGAGCCCATAGGCTTTAGAAAATGTGCGCAACACCACCACGCTCGCGCCCTGACTGAGATAATCCAGCGACTTCGAATAGGTCGCTCCCCGCAGCGCTGCGAAGTGCAGCGCAAATTCGTAGTAAGCCTCATCCAGCACGACCACGACATGGCCGGGAACCTGAGCCAGAAACCGCTCCACTACCGCTGCTTCGAGCATCGTGCCGGTTGGGTTATTTGGGTTTGCCAGAAAAATGATGCGCGTCTCGGAGTCGATCGCGGCAAGAATTGCTTCCAGATCAAAACTGTCGTTGCGCATGGGTGCTTCGATCAGGCGTGCCCCCGCAGCCCGCACCGCCATCGAATACACAACGAACGAGCGTGCGCTGGTCACCGCATTCCGTCCCGGGGCAAGCAGCGTCTGGCACAGCAGGCTCAGCAAGGCGGTTGATCCGGCAGCGACGAGTACCTGTTCCGGCGGCACCTGGTGATGCGCAGCCAACCTCAGGCGTAGCCCGCTGCAGTCGTCGTCGGGATAGGAGCTCACCTGAGCCAGCGCGCCCCTCATGGCGTCGATGGCATGTGCCGAGGGGCCAAAGGGATTTTCGTTGGAATCCAGTTTGATGAGCTCGGAAGAGCGCTCCAGCGCCGCATCTGTTTCGCTGGGA
>DATNKA010000862.1:0-3731 GCA_035603655.1 Candidatus Acidiferrales bacterium
TTAGGTGTCGGCGCGCTGGCATGGTTGCACCTGCTCCTGCGCGTATCCATTGCAACCGACAGGAGCGGTTCCATGGCACGCGCTGATCGCCAGGAATGACGGTTTTGCCGAATTAGCCGGGACCTTCAAGAAAGGGAGCAAACAATGCGTCGTCGAACCGGGCGAAGGTCTGCCATCCCTCAATGGGTTTTGAGGACCTGATCAAAGCTTGGGCTCCGGCCCTTCGCGCGACCAGACCATCGCGATCCACGCGGTCCCCGATGACCACGGTTTGATGCGGCTCCACGCCCGCCGCGGCGATCAGGGATTTAAGGCCTCGGGGATGAGGCTTCAGCAATCCGACGTTCTCGTCTCCGGCAAATACGATGTGGTTTGCGGCTAAATCCAGCGCTTCGAGCTTCGCTTTCGCCGGATAATCCGAGAGGATGCCGATGGACTTGCTGCGGCGCCGCAAACCCGCAAACAGCTGGGGCAGGCCCGGGTAGCGACAGCCGGCAAGATATCCAAGCGGCCTCTGCTCAATCCACTCGGACACGATGGAGCGCACTTTGTCCGGTGCAATGGCCGTGGCTGTGGCCGTCTGCGCGATCGACGCGCATTCGAAATCGGCAACGTGCTCATCGCTCAGCCGCTCTCGAATACGACGATACTTGGCGAGCACAGCAATCGTTTTCGTATCCCGTTTCAGAACCGTGTGAATCAGGAGGTCTCGCGCCATCCTGAGCCGCAACTGGCTCTGTCGATAGAGCGTGCCATCCACATCGAACACGACAAGATGAACACCAGCCCAATCCATGGCATTATTGAACTTCGATATACCGTTGCGACGTGAAGACTTCGAGTTGAGGGATATTGATGAAGGTCGTGGCCAGAAAGACTGCGGCCAATAAGGCGACCAAAACCATCAGGCCATTCTCTCTGAACAGCTTCTCCGGCTTTTGTGCCGACGATCCCGCTTCCATCGAAAGGGCGAGGTATTTCGCGAACAGCGCAATGATGATTGGTACCGTGAGCAAATATTCGATCCGGTACTTGATGAGAAAGATGGCCAGAAAAAAGACGGCGCAAAGTGCGTAAACCAGGCATGAGACGGCGAGCGACTTCTCCGAGTAGCCGACGAAGCTGGCTCTGTATCGTTCCAGAAGTTCCCTGCCGTGCGAAGCGACAATTTCGCGGAATTCCGAGAACCGCTTCGCCGCCATCAGAAATGCGCCGCCTGCCCAATACGTCAGGATGACCGAGGAGGGGGGCAAGGTCGTCGGATCAACCATGGCCCATCCGATCATCAAACGGAGAGGATTGTTGATCGATTCGGAGATGACGTCGAGATAAGCCCTGTCCTTCGTTCGAAACGGCGGCACGTTGTAGACGATACCTTGTATGGCAAAGATGCTCGCAAACATGAACATCGATCTGCTGTTCGCAAACGCGCAAGCCAACCCGATGGTAAGAAGCGTAGCCCACTCAATCAGAACAATGTTGACTTCCAATTGATTTTGTACAGCAGATCGCGACGCTTTCGTCGGATGGAATTTGTCAAACTCTCGATCGAGCCATTCGTTGATGACATAGTTGGCTGATGCAACGCATATCGCCGTCATCAAGCCGAGCCCGATGGAAACTCCCAGCGATTCCATATGAACGCCTCTGAGCAGATAGGCGAGCATGATGCCGGGAATGATGAAGATTTGTTTGGTGCTGTGGTCGAGGCGGGCCATGGCCAGGTAGGCCAGAGTAGTTGCCTGCAGCGTCGCTGCTCTGCTGTTGTCCTTGTTCACGGAAGCCTCCGCCCAAATCCTGGCTCGTTGACGCGCCGGCGATTGGAAGTTCAGGGCGCGGTCCCCTGACTGCGATCCGGGAGGTATCATCCTGACGGGGTATCGATCCGCAACCGTCTGATGCGCTACGTTGCCTGAAAAAGATTGCTCAATGGTTTAATGGTTGGGCTCAACCAGATTGATCTTCTTTATAATGAAATCGCCATCCTCGAAGGCCGGCGACACGCGATCGAGCACGTCACGAAACTTATGCGCACTCTGGCGCCGCACCGCGAGATAGAGTTCACAGCCTTGGCATATGTCCTGGAGCATTCCGAGCCTGCTGTTCAAATAGGCTCCGTCCGGGACGCCGCGTATGACGTGCCGCTCCGCATAATAGGTCTGCACCATGCTGATCTCATTTGTGACGATCACTGCGCCAGCTGGAACTTCAGCCCTGATACGGCGGCCAAAATTGGCCAGCTCCCATGCCTCGCCGTCACCACTAAGAGTGGTGCCCACCGCGGTTATGCCCAAAAGCAGCAACGCGCATGGCAACGCAAGGCTGGTTAATATGGCGAGATTATCCCTCAGCCAGGAATCCCGCGCGGCCACGATCGTGTCGTCAAGCAGCGAATAAATGCAGGCCACGCCGATGGCGAGTAAAGGACTGGCGAGGACAAACTGATACTCGTGTACGATGTAATGTCCCTGCATAACGGCCGCCCACCCCAGCCAGAATGCGCAGAGCGGCAGCAGGAGAGCAGCGAAGAAGTCGTTGGGAAGCTCCCGATGGCGGCGGAACGCGGTCAAAATCAGCGCAAAGATCCCGATGATGCCGAGCGAACCGCAGAGCACCTGCGTTCGAACCACGTAAGCTTCAAAAAAATTAAAATTGGCCCGCGAAGAAAATACGTTGACGGCGTCCAGGCTTTCCAGTTGCCCTTCGACGGGGTGAACCCGCGTGGGCGCCGGCAAATACGGGGTCTGCCCCAACTGAAACAAGAAGATCGACCACAAGTCATTTAAAAACGTGGGATCCGACAGAGAATAGATGGCCAGCAGCATCGCGCCCGCCGCCATCGCCGCGATCGCCCAACAAAAGCATGTCTTCAAGATCTCCGACCGTCGATCAAGAGCGTAAGCGAGCAGCAATCCGGGCAGCACCAGAAACGCCTCCCAGGAGGTAATACACGCCAGAAAAAACGCGAGCGCGCTGAGTCCGAGCATCAGCGACTTTTCGCGTCCGGCTTCGGCGCTTCGCAGGTATTGCAACATAAACAGCAATGCCAACGAAACTTCCAAAACGGCCAAATTGATCGGCAGCAGAATCAAACCGTAGCGGAGTGTGGCGGGCATAAGCAGGAAAGCGCTGCCGCAAGCGATTGCCGCTCTGGGCTTGAAGAACATCGATGCGATGGCCCACATCACGAAAGCGTTGGCGATGGCAATGATCGCCATAAAAAGGTGCATCGATCGAATGGAATCAGGAAAGGCGCGCTGAACCAAGCTTAGGACGTAGAAGAAAAGCGGTGGCCAATGCAGATAAGTGTCCGGCTGGGTGGTCAGGGGGGCGAAGTTCTCGATGGGCATGCCGTGAAGAGCGATGATCCCATGGGTGGCAAAGGAATGCGCGATTGTCGCAAAATGTGCACTTGCCCAAGCGTAAGAATAATAAAAATCGGTGAGTTTCATTGCCAGCCAGATAATCAGCAGGCTCGCCAGAGCCGGCAATATCCAGGTGGTCACATAGCCTAGCAACTGAGCCGCTATTCGGGATTCTTCTGCACCCGCTTTCGTGCTGATAGAGACTTGCGTCACCGTAACCTCGCTTTAAGACCGGCCCCATCCACTCAAGCCGCATATGATTAATATTGCTCGAATTTCTCCCGACATCGTAAGCCGCACGAACTTAAAATTGTGTGCTGCCGGTGCGGCCTGGCGGCGTAAAAATTCGAATTCCCCAGGCTCACC
>DATNKA010000863.1:0-3669 GCA_035603655.1 Candidatus Acidiferrales bacterium
GAGGGCGCTCGACCAGCTGCCGCCCATAATGGACTATGACATCCGGCATGGTCGCACCTACATGTATTTTCGCCAGAAGCCGCTCTATCCGTTCGGTTATGGTCTGAGCTATACAACGTTTAGCTATTCCAATCTGCGAACGAGCGCTGAGCAACTCCAACGCGATGGCGAGATCGTGGTGAGCCTCGATGTCCGCAATACCGGGTCGCGCGCAGGAGATGAAGTTGTGCAGATGTATGTCACACACCTGCACTCAAAGGTGGAAAGGCCGATCGAAGAACTGAAGGGATTCAAGCGCATTGCGCTAGAGCCTGGTGAGACAAAGACCGTCACTTTGCCGCTGAAAGCGAGCGCGCTGGCATATTGGAACTCTGCCAAGGGCGCCTTTGAGGTGGAACCGGATCAGGTTAAGGTCACGGTGGGGACTTCTTCGGCAGACATCAAGCTGCAACAAGCCGTTAGCATCAGCGCAGAGTAACGTAGGCCTGTACTCGGCTCTGTTCAACCGAGCTCGCTATCGTTTTGCATTTCCCCACGAAGCGGGCTGCCGTAAGACATAAGCGTAGTTGCCGGCTGCCTGGGAAGTTGCACGCGCAGACCATCTTCGCCCTGACGCCGCCCGATCTTCGCATCTGCTCCGAGCAGCTCGATTCGGGGTCGCGCTTCTTTGACTAGCGTAATCGAGCACGGTGCCTTCTGGCTCAAAACGATGGACTTTTCCGTAATTGGAGGCGTAACCATGAGCCCGTCGGGTACAGGAGTGTCGCTGTGGAACGGGGACCTTAGCTCCCGAAAAGGCAGGGTCAAGTCTTCGGCGGGTCCCCGCGACTCGACACAGAAAACCAGCAATTTAGCCTTCAGGCGCGTTACCAGTGGGCGCAAGTCAGCCGGGGCTGAGGACGCCCCCCGACGGGTGCGCTCTGGGAAACAGATATGGCCGATCAGAATTTTGCAAGATAATCCTTGACAGTGCCAATCAAGACAGAATACCATTCGGCCCGTTTGCACCGTAAACGATTACGGTGCGATCAAGCCGTTCGGGTATTGAGGGCTGTCCGCAGAACCCCTGAGGAGGCGCGATGAATCTACTTCGGCGATGCTTGGCAATGGAGTCCTCAGTAAACGTTATCCCGGCGCTGCCGCGAGGGGCAAAGCCAGTCTCGATATTGGCCGCAGCTCTGATCCTCCTGGCGGTCTCCCATGCCCAAACCACGGCAACCATCCGCGGAACTGTCCATGACTCGTCTGGAGCTGCTGTCGCCGCCGCCAAGGTGACCCTGACCAACGAAGCCACCAATGACGCGCGCAGTCTTGTCAGCAATGGCGAGGGGTACTTCGCATTCCCCGCGGTTCTTCCCGGATCTTACAAAGTCAAAGTCGAAAGCAAGGGCTTCAAGAGTTGGGAACAGCCGGGCATTGGCGTCGACGCCGCTGACCAACGCAATCTATCCAACATCGTTTTGCAAATCGGGTCCACGACTGAGTCGGTGGTGGTTGAGGCTGACCAGGAGCTCGTCCCCGTCGACAGTGGAGAGAGAAAAGACGTTCTTTCGTCTGTAGATATCGATCAGCTTGCGCTCACCGGCCGCAATGTCGAGGAATTACTGAAGACGCTGACTGGAGCAACCAATACACCGCTGGGCGGGCTCACGAATACGGTCCCGAACTTTTTCAATCAAGGTGCAGAGGGCAGTTCCGTCGGTAATGGACTCGCTCTCAATGGCGCCGCTGAGCGCGGCGGTACGGCTCAGCTAGCGGACGGCGTGGACATCAACGACCCCGGGTGCAATTGCTTCTCTATCGCAGCCATCAATCCCGAGATGACGCAGGAGGTGACGGTGCAGATGTCTAACTTCGGTGCCGACTCCCCCAAGGGGCCAACCGTCGTCAACAGCATCAGCAAGTCAGGCACGACTCAGTATCACGGCTCCGCCTATGTGTACGCGAGGAATTGGCAACTGGACGCGAATGACTGGCAGTCGAACCACGTCAACCTTCCCAGAAATGGGGAGCACTATTACTATCCCGGAGGAAATTTTGGAGGTCCGGTTCCGTTTACTCAAAAGAAGCTTTTCTTCTGGTTTGGTTACGAACACTTCTTACAGAATTTGGGTAACAGCGGCATTCTCCAGTCCTACGTCCCGGACGCAGGAATGTTGGCGGGCAATTTCACTTCTTCCGATCCCTTGATTGCAGCAGTCTGCCCGAACATCGACGCCATTGGCAACAGTTCGACCCCTGTCTCCGGCAATTGGTGTGGAAGCGTGAACGGCACCATTCTTCCCAATGGCTCGACCGTCACCAATGGGCAATTGGGTGCGGCAGATCCGGGTGCGGCGGCGCTCGCAGCGATCTGGCCTAAAGCGAATGCCAATCCAATTACTACTCCAGGTGGCTACAACTATGTGGCAGCTATCCCCGCCATTCATAACGGCTATGTCTATCGGGCGCGGGTGGACTACAACATCACTAAGAACGACAAGTTCTATGCCTCCTTCCAGTATGGTAACGATGCGCAACTTACTCAAGGGAATGGTGCCCATATCTATTGGACTCCGTCTTACTCGATCCCTTACCCCGGGGGAGGCCTGCAAAGCACATCCACGTCCAAGGTACTGTCCGGCCATTTCGTGCATGTTTTTAGCCCAACTTTAACCAACGAAATCCTTGCCACCTGGGGATGGGCTAATAATCCGGTGGCGCCACCAAACGCCAGTGCGGCCTTTCGCACGACTCTGGGATACCCTTCGAGCTACGGAACGGTGTTTAACACCGGTGCGCTGCTGATACCTTCTTACTCCTCGGCTGGAGCGATGACCTTTCCCGACTTCTCGGAACAGGATATTTTCGAAGCTGGTCATGGCATCTACCTGACAAAAAAGGAGCAGCCATCTTTCGCGGACAATGTGGTGAAAGTTTGGGGCACTCACACCGTTAAAGTGGGCGCGTATACAGAAACCGCCGACAACGAACAAGGTTCGTTTGAGTCCCCGAACGGTTCGCTTAATGGCTTTGGTGGCCTGCATAATGACGTACTCACGGGTAAACCGATCGGCTCCGCCAATAATCCCGTGGCCAATTTCATGCTCGGAATAGCCAACAGCTATAGCGAAAACAGCGCAGGACCAGCGGAGGATTTGGCGGCTAAGGATATTGCCGCCTATGCAGATGATTCCTGGAAGGCAACCCGGAGGCTCACGGTGGAGCTGGGATTCAGGTTCGAGCATATCAGCCATTGGTATGACCGTGCGCAGAACGGGGTTCCTGTATTTATTCCCACTCTGGTTGCTTCGGACTTCGCTTCCGGAAAAGCACAACCTGGACTCTATTGGCATGGCATAGACCACAGAATCGCTACATCAGGAGAGCCCAATCGCGTCCTTTTCGTGCAGCCGCGATTTGGTCTGGCTTGGGATGTTTTTGGAACTGGCCGGACAGTGGTTCGCGGTGGCTGGGGCGCCTATCGTTGGAATGACCAGTACAACGACTTCGCAAACGCATTGGTCGACGCAGACAACATCAAGAGTTATAACCTGCCCAATCAGGCAAACGTCCTGCTTTCAGAGATACCACTCCTGACGCCCGGAGCGCAGGGCATTGGCGGGGTCACAGCCTTCAATCCCAACGATGACCAGATCTCGGTGACGCACAGCTACAACCTCACGGTTT
>DATNKA010000864.1:0-10034 GCA_035603655.1 Candidatus Acidiferrales bacterium
TGCCCCGAAGCACGAGAAGGCGAATAAGTTGATCAGGAATGCGTGCAACATGCGCGGGTCCAGAGAGCCTCCGCCGCCAATCACAGGTTGTGGGTGCTGGGTGCGAAAAAACCAAATCGAAAAATAAACCAGCGGTACATCCAGCGCTCCGAAGACAGCTAACACTGCCGCGAGTTTTGGCGTCTGGGAGCTGTCGGAGAATCGCCGCAGAACCAGATAGCTGACATAGATCAGCCACAGAACCAGAGTTAGCGTGAGGCGCAAATCCCAAGTCCACCAGATGCCCCACACCGGCCGCGCCCAGATCGGCCCCGTAATCAGCACAATCGTGCAGAAGACGACTCCCACTTCCGCAGCGGCTACGGCCAGAGCATCTGCCTTGGAACTTTTTCGCACCAGATAAATGAGTGACCCGATCAGGTTCACGAAAAATAAGCAAAAGGCCGTCCAAGCCGAGGGCACGTGATAGTAGAAGATGCGCTGAACGTCGCCCATCGTCCGCTCTGTAGGAGCAATCACCAGCGCCTGGTACGTAGAATAAGTCAGTAGGAGCGCTGTCAGAACCGCGAGTATGGGGAAGGCCCGTTTCATTCTGCCTGCAGGATAGTCTCGAACAAAGCCAGACAAGCAGTAGTAAACACCACATCGTAGGTGAGAAGCAATACGATCCAGAAACGCGCGGAGCCGTCACCAGCAAGCAGGATGCGCGTAGCCTCCACCATCGATTGCACCGCCGGGATCGAGATCGGAAACAGCAGGAGCGGCAACATGATTTCGCGACTGCGCGTGCGCAGCGACATGGCCGCAAAAAATGTTCCGTTCACCACCAGTGCCCAGGTCCCCAGAATCGCGACGGGAATCAATTGCCACGCCGGACCCAGAGCGCGCAGATTGTAAAAAATCATGAACAGCGGTGCCATTACAGCTTCCAACAGGCTTACCAGAATAAAGTTGCCCAGCGCCTTCGCTACGAACAACGCGTTCGCCGGAGCCGGAGACGCGCGGTAAGCATCGAGCACCTGATTGCGCAGTTCGCGAGCCCAGGTCTGGTTCAGCGCGACTACTGCAGCAAACAGGAACGCAACCCATATCAGCCCTCCCGCAATTTCGCGTGACTCTTCGGCATTCGGGTCAAACGAGAAACTGAAAATCACCACCACCAGCAGTGAAAAGAAAAGCATCGAGTTGATCGCGTCGCGGGAGCGCCACTCCAGCCGGATATCCTTCATCAGAGTAGCCAGCGTGATCGACCGCAGCGGACTCATTCTGCCCCCGCCCGCGAGGGACTCGAAGCCAGCCCAGAGGTGCGCTCGACGATCTGCCCGGCCTGCATCCACACAAATTCGTCGGCCCCGCTTTCCAGCAGCGCTGCCTGATGGGTGACTACGAAAATAGTTTTGCCGGCATCGCGCATGGATGTCAGCAATTCCACCATCTCCCGTGCCGAGCGCACATCGACGTTGGAAAACGGCTCATCCAAGAACAGTATTCCAGGATCGTGCAGGATGGCGCGTGCCAGTGACATGCGTTGCCGCATGCCTTGCGAATACTGCCCCACCGGACGCGTCAACTCGGGATCCAGCCTCACCAAGCGAATGACCTCCTGACAACGGCCGTCGCCGGCAATGTCATACAGGCGGGCGAAGTAGCGAAGGTTCTCAAGCCCGCTCATCTCGTCATAAAGCAGCGACGGATGAGCCATATAGCCGATATCCCGGCAAGCCTCCCGCGGGTTTTTGCCCAGGATGGAAACCTCTCCGCGTGTGGGTTGGGCCAACCCCGCCAAGGCCCGCAAAAGAGTAGTCTTCCCCGCTCCGTTGTCGCCGAGAATCACATAAAGCTTGCCGGCAGCAAACGCCGCATTTACTCCGCGCAATGCGACGAATCGACCGAATTGTTTGATCAAGTTGCTGACGATAATGATGCTAGCGGCGGCCGGGATTTCTGGGGCGCTCACGATAATTGCGTCAATGTGAAAGGTAGACGATAGCCGAACCTTGCGGCGAAGTCTAGAACATGAAACCAGCGGTAGTACTGGTCTTCTACATAGCTTTCGAAGGGCGCGGCTTCAGCTGCGCCGCCTCCAGACAGCAAAAAATGCGAGCTTTGGCGTCGGAGGGGCGTTACGTCGTCTGAAAGAGTCTGGGGCCTTTGCTAATGGAGCGTCCCGCTCGGTTGGGGTTGCGCCTGCGTAATGCTCTTGGCGGGTTCGGCTTGCATCTGGTTGCCAGGCTGCTGCGGCGCATACTTCGAGGCGCATTTGGCCTGCAGCGCTTTGGCATGAAAGACGCCATCGTGCCCAAAGCTGCCATCAGCCAGCGCCTGCGAGTCGTCCTTGAAAGTATCGGGAGGCGCCTCGGTTCCGGTGTAGTCCACAGAAAGCAGCTGGTCCTGCTCCATCAGCACAAACTGCACGTGCGTGCCCGTCCGCTTGATCGATCCCGGTTGCACATTCCCCGCCACCCGCAGACGCTTCGTGTAAGCGCCATTGCCCATCTTGTGCAGCTCGCTGATGGTGACGTAGTAGCTCTTGCTGTCCTGCACGCCGGTGTAGGCGAGGTAGCCCAGAAGTAACAGGATGACCACCGTTGCCGCGCCGAACTTCAGATACGTCTTGGCTTGACTGGACATAACCCAACCATCCCGTAATTATGCTTCTCTCCTGACTCTACTCGACGCCAAGCCCGGAATCAAGATTCCTTCACTTGGGTGTCCGGCTCTTGTGCGTGCTTTCTGCTGGACAGGGCTCGCCTCTGAGCACTAACTTCCTGTGCACTGGGCAACGATCAGCGTTATGTCGTCGTGCTGCTCGTGAGGGCTGAATTGCCGAACCTCTTCCACAACCGCGGCAAGTATTGCGCGTGAGGGCAGTTCTCGATGCCGCCGCAATGCTTCGATCAAGCGTTCTTCTCCAAAGTCTTCGCCTCCGTCATTGAAAGAGTCGGTTATCCCATCCGTATAGAGTGCCAGTGTGTCGCCTGGAAAGAGCTGAAGGTCGGCAACCAAGCAGTCCCACTCCCGGAAAAGTCCCAGGACAGTAGAAGTGGAATCGAGCCGCTCGACCGTATTATCGCGCCGAAGCAGAATAGGGGGGTAATGCCCACAATTCACGTAGCGCAGGCGCCTGGCTTGATCGTCGTATTCGGCAAAGAAGAGCGTGGCGTAGGCGCTGTCGGTCGTATTTTCATAAAACAGCTGGTTCACCGACCGCAGGAATCGTTGCGGCTGATCCAAAGCGATCGCACTCTGGCTCCGCAGGTTCGCCTGCAAGTTGGCCATCAAGAGCGCAGCCCCGATTCCCTTTCCTGAAGTATCACCGATCACTAACCCCAGGCGCTCCCGGCCTAGATTTAGGAAGTCGTAGTAGTCACCTCCAACTTGGCGGGCCTGCATGCAGATCCCCGCGTATTCAAGCGTTTTGAGCTGTGGCTGAGTTTGCGGAAAGAGCCTCGCCTGCACCTGCTTCGCGATGTGCAGTTCCAGGGCCATACGTCGTTCAGCCTCCAACTTCTCCGCTGCCACACGGCGCTCCGCTTCGATTTCGCGAACGAAATCATCTTTCCCCACGAGCGAAAAGGCGTTTCCATCCAGGTCGTCAAACCGGGTAAAAATCCCACCCCAAAGCGTAGTCTGCGGCGGGTGATGAAAGCGAACCCCGCGCCTCTGCCACTCATCGAATTTGGCCATCACGTCTTCAGTAACCAGCACGGCGTTCCGGCAATGGCCAATCAGCTTGTATTCTTCGGACTTGCGCTTGGGAGTAACCAGGGCGAGAACCGTGTTGCCGTCCGGAGGCGCGACCGCCACCCAACGGCTACCGGACTCATAGCTCTCGTCAATCACCAAACCAAATCCCAGCTGGTCCACGTAGAACCGCAAACTTCGATCCTGATCGCGAACGAAGATGTTGACGCAGAGGACGCGAAGATAGGGGTCCCGTCGATCCACGCCAGAAGCGTACCGCTCCCGCCCATCCTGTAAAGGAGAGATGCCCATCGTCGAGATTATAAGGCGGAAGGCTCTGCCCTGCCCCGCCCTACTCTGGAAGGCTGAATTGTTTTCAGAAGCCCGAACAATGGGGGATTTTGGATGTGTGGGTGGGACACTCCCTTCGGCTTCGCTCAGGGCAGGCGTTTGTCCGTCGTCTGTGCCTTGGATTTTGGTTCGGCCGATTTCCGAGTCTGGAGAGAAGGCCAAACGCGTCGAGTCCATACCCGGGCGATCTCAGGCCAAACTCCCGTGAATGCCAAGCTCTTCTGCGGCCGTTCGAAGTCGCTTATCTCTTGTCCACATGTCCACAGAAGAACAGAAGAGTGGGCGAATTGACGAAGTGATAAAGACGGAGGCTATTAGGTGTGCGTCGGTCAGACCGATGCCGAGACCGTACAAACGAGAGCCTCGATCACGAACCTCACGAACCTCAGTTCGCCCAACTGCGCCACTCTCACCTGTGCTAAGAGATCCAGCAGCGCAAGCGTCTCGGTGCGCAACGATCCAAGGGCAAGTTCGGCAATGATGAGGGGATGGATCACGACGTGCCCTTGGTTAAGACGCTTGCCCATTTCCTTGTTTGTCGAACGGAGATGGTCGATCCAGATAGTCGATCCAGATAGAGGTGTCTGTCGGACACCCATATTCAATACTGAGAAATACAGTAGTGCCTGCTGAAGTACGCAACAACAGTTGGCGATCAATGGCAAGGCGAGTGCCGGCGTTTCCCTTTCAAAACGCGGGCTGGCACCAGTTCTTGATAGGACCCGGAATCACACCCCCGGGTAGCGAGGGCGGATGGTGTCAGGCTCTTCGACTTATGGAATCACCTGAAAAACGACGCCACTCCCTGCGCTACCACCAACGGGAGTCGTCCCGTAAAGATTACCGGAGCCGTCTAGGGCTAGCTCTCCTCCTGGCTCTAGTCCACCAGTGCAAGGGAACAATGGACAAAAGGAATAGAGCGACGTCAGCACCCAAGCGCCGGAAGTCTGCACAAGCTTGAATAATGTACCTTGGTTGGTCTTGCCTCCGACAAGGGTTGGTCCATAGAGCGTTCCATCAGCTTGCAGAGTGGGAGCACCCGAGGGAAATGCTCCATCTGTGCACTGGTTCTTTGTACAAAAGGTATGCAAGAGATGGAATCCCCATGTTTCACCTGTACCGTGTACGAGCTTGAAAATGGTCCCGCAGCCGTTAGAGGCAGCGGGGCATGGGACCTTCCCCCCATTGTACGTCGCACCATACAAATTGCGCTGGCTGTCCAAACTTATGCCGGCAGGCGCAGATCCATCGCTGCAGTTTGTCCTTGAGCAGAACGTATACACCAAGTGGTAAGTCCAGGTACCACCAGTATTGGGTGAAAGTTCAAAGATGGTGCCATCTGCGGTTGCTCCTCCATATTGTGTAAAACCATACAGATTCCCCTGGCTATCGCGAATCAAGCCGCCTGGTCCATCGCCCCCTTCACTAGGCGAGAATCGATACAGGATCGTCTCCGTCCATGTTCCATTCGATTCCGGCGTCAATTGAAACACAGTTCCGTGGTAGGCCCCTCCAGATGAAGTCGTGCCATAGAGGTTGCCTGCACTGTCGGTAACCAGTCCACTACTGGGATTCTCGCCGTCCGCATTGTTTTCAGTAATGCCCGCGAAATTGTATAACTGCTTCTCTGTCCATTCACCCTTCGGTGTCGGCGAGAGTTCGAAAACGGTACCGCAGGTTGAGGTGTAACTGGTGGGACAGTCGTTTGCTCCACCGGCTTGCGTAGTCCCGTAAAGATTACCCGCGCGATCGAAGATAAGGCCGGGGTTAGGATTTCTGCCGTCATTTCCACCCAAGAAACGATAGAGAACATAGTGAGTCCACGTGCCGTTTGCAAGGGGTTTGGCCTCATAGACGGTACCCATCTTGCCAAGATCTCCACTCGCGGCTCCGAAGAGATCTCCGTGGCTGTCGAGGATCACCCCTCCCGCGTATGGGGTTCCGAGATTAAAGATGACCTTTTCCGTTGATTGAGCCCATGCACTCTCTACCAAGAGAAGCGCCATGATTGCGAACGTGCGTCCAACAAAGAGCAGAGATTTCCTGTTGGTGAGTACCAAAGTTGACGTCATGAGTTGCCTCGTGTAAGGACCGATTCACGTCTGGCAAGGGCGGCAGACTAGTTGGTCTCCGACAGTGGCATATTGGCTGCTCCCTGTCAATCCAGAGACTGGACGCTAATGCAAATCGAGCCTTGATCAAATACAGTGAACCCTGTAGGAACGAATGCCGGGAGGTAAGGGCGGACAGGATGCGAGAAGGTTTCGCGCAGCATTCTGAACGCCACAGGTGCGGTTGAGACAGTTGTCGTTAACAAGGCGTTTACACTCAGTAAACCAGTTCGATATTTCATCAGGCCGAGGACACGTTCTCACCCACCGTGGCCTCTTGCCACCTACCATGCTCGTCTCTAAATACGAGACGAAAGTCGGTTAGCGCCTTCTCCTAGTCCGTAGGAGGCTTCTCAGAGGTCGAGACCTCACAAAGCGTTCCGCGAACACCTCCATCCGGCACAGGAATCATCTCCCGCCCCGTGCCGCGCAGTACGACCACATGCGTGTTGTCAATCATCACGCGCTCCACCACGCCGCCCATGTAGCGCAGCGCTAAGAAACACCTGCACTCAAATCTCTGGCACCTGGGGTTGATCTGCAAGAACAACAGGCGCGAGTAACACAACACCGCCGAAGCAGTCTGCGCCTGGTACTTCCTGCCGCCCACTTCGACCGGTTTAGGTGCTTCCCCGGGTTTGGATCGTAGCTAGATTAGTCAAATTCCTTGCGAACCAGCCAGGGTGCAGGCTCCAGTCAAAGCGGAAACCATCGTCGGCTAGAATGGTACCAGTTCGATAATCCTATGATTCATCCCTGGCACGACGTAACTCCCGGCGACAAGCTGCCGCAGGAATTCGACTGCGTAATTGAGATCCCCTTCGGATCGAGCGTGAAATACGAACTCGACAAAGCGAGCGGACTGATCAAGCTCGATCGCATTCTCTATTCCGCGGTTTACTATCCTGCGAACTACGGTTTCATTCCGCAGACTCTGGCGGAAGACGATGATCCTCTCGACGTCCTCGTGCTCTGCCAGGAACCCGTCGTACCGCTGACCATCATTCACGCTCGCGCCATTGGTCTGATGACCATGATCGACGCCGGCAAGCAGGATCATAAAATCATCGCCATCGCCACCGAGGATCCCGAATTTAATTCCTATCGCGAGGCCGCGGAAATGCCGCCGCACCGCCTGCTGATGCTGCGTAGATTCTTCCAGGATTACAAGCAGCTCGAAGGGAAAGCAGTCGAAGTAGATGAGATACGCCCCTCAGGCGAAGCGTACCCCATCATCCTCGACGCCCTGCACCGCTACAGCGAACAACGCCGCAAGGGTTTCAGGATTCCAGAAAAACACTGAAAAGCGTTACATCCCTTTGAAAACGAAACTGATCTCCTGGGTCTGGTTTACGCCAATCGTAATCGTCTGCGTCGATGTCCCCAGCTTCGCGGGCGAGAGCTTCTTTGTATCCGCGGCGATAGCCGGCCGTGAACGCGGCGCGGTCCTGACCTATGGACCAGCGACCCGCCTCGGGACGCGGCTGCTGGGAGCTTTCGGCGGCCAGTCTGCCGAGGTACAGTCCGTACGGAAAGCGCCGACAGCGTCCTGTTGGGCATCCGCGATCGCCTTGGAGTTGATCGTTCGTTTGCTGCTGGCGAGCATCGCCGTCGTTGCCAGGCAGATGACAAGCGCCGCGTAAGTCTGTTTTCGATTTCATGCCCGAACCTGCCGACACCGGGACAGAGCGGTTCCTTTACCGGAACGTCGGTCTACTTCACTGATCAGTTCGCAGAGGTTTCTAACTCGAGATGGATTGAGCGTACGCGTCGCTCCAGGAGGGATCGTCACCCTCCCGTCAATCGTGAGTCAATTTGTCATCTCCCCCGCGGCTAGAGCTGTTCGGAAAACGGCAACGTGAGAACTCGATGGATGGATGGACATTCACTGCAACCGCCCGTCCAATAAGGAGTTTAACTCGGCCATGGCCTGAAGTAACTTCCAGGCAACGAAGTCGCCGTCTTAGAATTCAACGAGTCAAATCCTGTAGTTCTTGGGTTCGTTCGTAACGAAGTTTATTCCGCCGAAAGGCTTCGAGGAGACTATGAAGATTGCTCGACATTGCGCTTTACTCGCGTTTCTCATTGCTATTTGCGCCGCAATGAGTTTTGCAGACGAGCCGGGAAGACATCCTGCGTACCTGCACGCCCTTACCGACCTTCGGCACGCCCGCGCTCACCTGCAGAACTCAGCGCCCACTTATCACATGGACAAAGAAGAAGAGCACGCAATTAACGAGATCGACAAAGCCATCGAGGAAATTAAGCGAGCTGCGATCGATGACGGCAAGAATCTGAACGATCATCCTGCGGTCGATGCACGAATGGACCGCGCCGGCCGCTTCCACCGCGCGATGGAACTACTGGATAAAGCTCACAATGACATCGCCCGCGAAGAAGACGATCCATCCGTGCGCGGTCTGCGGAATCGTGCCATTCATCACATCGACGAAGCGCATCGCATCGTCGATCACCTGATGCTGCAGGCTGCCAACTACTAGGATTTATGCGTGAGAAAAAGTCCCGGCATTCTTGCCGGGCTTTTTCTTTTGTTGCCCAATGCTTCGATCCTGTGGAAACAAAAATAAGAAATGAAGATTTTGTGCTTGACTTAGTGTACTAGTAGTCTAGTACACTGGGGCACGTGGGACGCTCCCCCAGCAGCGTTAAAGCTTTCCAGCCCAAACTGGACCTGCACAGCGGGGTTCCTGTCTACCGGCAGATTATCGATCAAGTACGGGCCGGAATCGGGGCAGGAACGCTGTCAACCGGTGACCAACTCCCCACGGTGCGGCAACTTGCAGTTGACCTCGCAATCAACCCGAATACCGTTCTGCGGGCGTACCGGGAACTCGAACTCGGAGGCACGCTCGAGACTCACCAGGGAACCGGCACATTCATCAGCCCCCAAAAAACTACTAAGAACAACGCGGAGCGGGAGCGGCAGCTCACGCAGTTGGCCACGGAATTCGCGGCCCGCGCAGGCGCCGCTGGATTCAGCCTTGAAGAATTGCTGGATCGTGTGGGCCAGTTCCTGCCTCAGTCCACACAAAGGAGATAGAACCATGACGAGAATCGAAATCGGTCAGATCAGCGGTATCGGGAGATCAATGTTTGTAATCTGCCTGGTGGCGGGCGCAATCGTGACCGCCGGCACTCATCATCCGGCGGGGATCATCGCGGGCACCCTGCTCGGCTTATATCTCATGTTCGCTCTCAAAGTGGTGCAGCAATGGGAGAAGGTCGCGGTTTTGCGCTTGGGCCGTTACGTCGGTCTACGCGGCCCGGGGCTTTTTCACATTGTGCCGATCGTCGAGACGTTGAGCCCTTACGTCGACCAACGAGTGCGCGTCGCCAACGTCTCCGCCGAATCCACGCTAACCCGTGACACCGTGCCCGTCAACGTCGACGCCATCGTGTTCTGGATGGTTTGGAACGCGGAGAAATCCATTTTGGAAGTTGAGAACTTTATCGAGGCAATCAACATGAGCGCGCAGACGGCATTACGCGAGTCGATCGGCCGTCACGAGCTGGCGCAGATGATCACCGAGCGCGAAACGCTGGGCCGCGAACTCCAAGGCATTCTCGACGAGAAAACAAATCCGTGGGGCATTACGGTGCAGTCGGTCGAGATTCGCGATGTGAAGATTCCCCAAGGGCTGGAAGACGCGATGTCGCGACAAGCTCAGGCTGAGCGCGAGCGCCAGGCGCGCATTATCCTCGGCCAGGCGGAAAAGGAAATCTCCAACAGCTTTGTGCAAGCTGCCGCGGCCTATGCGGAGAACCCCGTGGCCTTGCACCTGCGCGCCATGAACATGCTGTATGAGGCGATTAAGGAAAAAGGCTCGATGGTGATTGTGCCCTCGTCGGCAGTCGAAACCATGGGGC